>JBFJKD010000087.1:0-8503 GCA_041635095.1 Porticoccaceae bacterium | reverse complement strand
CGCTGGAATGGAGGGGCTTTTGCTCCCCGGCCTGCGCGGTGTAGCGCACCGTAGATGTACCCTCCACCACTTCCAGATAAATCACGTTATGGTCGTGATTTTTGCCGAGAATGATCGTTTCTCCGGTGGCGTTACGCAGGGCCTGCATATGCGGCACCAGGCGACCCAGGATGGGGTCGTGGCGGGCGATAGCCAGCGCCATCTGCTCCAGGCGCTTGGTGGGATAAAACTGGCGACTGCCCAGTAGTGCGTACAGATAACCACGTTGTTTTAACGTGTGCACGAGGCCGTGACAACTGCTGATGGGAATCCCGGTCAGCCGCGACAATTCACTCAAAGACAGGGGCTTGCCGAGGTCGCTAAAGACTTCGAGAACGGCGAGAGTACGATTTGCTGATTTCACATTCATGAATAAAGATTCTAAATATGGAAAAATCGGGTGTCAAGGTGTAATGTGGGTCAAGCCCTGCCCGGCATGATGGGTGTTCTGGTACACGCGGCTTTGATAATGTGCGGTGGCGTATTAATCGTACGGCTAACGCGCGGCTATACGGTTGCCATGCGATCACAATCTGACCGTCCGCTTGTTTTGACAACGATTGCCGGGGTGGGTAAATTATGTTTTGTGTTAATAACAATCTTCGGTTCTATCGCCCTCGCGACAGCAGGACAGTCACTCCAGCGCAGTAGTAGACTTTCAAGTGGTCGATTACCTCGTCTGATCGTGAACCGTTTAGTTCCATTATGCGTTTTGTGCGTCGGCCGAAGCCTGGGAATACGAGATGCGGGCTACAAATTCCATCACGATGATGCGTGGCATCGTCGCGATCATATGGGCAGCAACGGGTGCGCATCGCCTGCTTGGCTACGTGTTCTCAATGCTGTGGCTGAGCGCGTTGTGTTTGTCCGCACCTCCGGCAAGGGGCGACAGCTTTTCCTTTGACGCACTCGAACGGAGCCTCGCCACCTTTGACCCCGGTGGTCGCTATGTGACGCGACCCCTCGAGCATCGCTTTCCCGACCTCAATATTCAGGGATCGTATTATTTCTGGTCCGACAGGCTGCTCTCCGACAAGGAGACTGTCGGATTTCGCGAGCGGGATTACGATTGGCTCCAGGCGCAAAGTTTGCTGGAACTGGCACTTTCCTATCGCGTGTCGTCCCATGTCGAAATCACCAGTGTTAATCATCTGATGTACGACGCCGTGTACGACATTGAAGACGCCAACGGCTTATATGCCGATCGGGTGGATCGCTCGTTTGAGCAATACGATGACTTTGACCACATTGCCCGCGAGCTTTACGTTTCTTACCGGCGACCTAAATTTGATCTGGTGCTCGGTAAACAGCAGATTGCCTGGGGAAAGATGGATGGACAATTTATCGATGTCATTAACTCCATGGATTTTCGCGAATCGGTGCAGCTCGAATCCAGCGATTACGAGCTGCGGCGCATCCCACTATGGATGGCAAATGTCACCTACTACTTCCAGGGCACCTCGCTAAATTTATTATGGATTCCAGATTTTGAAAAAAATGTACTGCCCGCATATGGGTCGCCCTGGTCGTCGCCTCTGCGCCCACCGCAGGACCTCGATGCGCGCACTAACGGCGCGTTATTGAATGCACATACTAACGCCGTTGGCGACCGGATTCTGAACAGCGAAGAACCAGACTGGTATCGGTTTCGCGACCATCAGTTTGCCGCGCGGCTGGATTCTGCCAACGGGGCGTTGACCTGGGGTTTGATTTATTACTACGCGTGGGCCCGGGACGCGTCGCAATCGGTGGTCGGACGTTTTAGCGATGGGGGTGGCTATCACCTGATATTGCAACCGCACTACAAGCGGCTACATCACTTTGGTGTGACAGCGGACTATTCCTGGGAGATGCAGTCGGTGCCGTTTATCGGCAGTTTGCCGATTGTGATGCGCGCGGAAGCACTCTATACCAAGGGCGTCGCGTTCGCGGATTTCGATAAATTGGCTGCGGCGCGCTCCGGGGGGTTAACCAACGGGATTAGCGAGCGGGACACACTGCGTGGGGCCCTGGCTTTTGATTTTGCCTTTCCCGCCAGCGTTTCGGTGATTATTCAGCCCTCTGTGTATTACACGTTTGATTGGCATCCAGGTCTCGGCTCCGGTTTTGGCGGAGCCAGTGGCGATCGCTGGAACTTTGTGCCTGTTGTCTATGTGGGACGACCGATTCGCGCCACGGGAGACAGGCTGCAGCTGGGGTTAACCGTAACACCGATCTATAGCGGTCCAAATCGGGGTTTTCAGGGCATCAAAAATAAATTCGTTACTTCCTATGAGTTGTCCCAGTACATTCAGGCCCGCCTGGTTTACACCAACTACGGTGGCGGCGATCCCGATGACCGTTACGGGCAATATGATCGGTGGGACAATATTGGTGTTGAGTTACAGTATGAGTTTTAAAAAACTACTCGCAGCGTTGTTACTGGCGGCGCCGGTATTTGCTTGCGCTGAAGAAGCTGTGACGAACAATGGGCAAAACCCGTCGGCCCAAACGTGGCGCACCCTGGAGGCGCTGACCGCTGAGGAAAAGACGGTGGTTGATTTACGCCGCGCTACCCCGCGTAGTAGCGAATACCCGTATATGCCAGCGGAGGTGTATCCCTTTGCACCACCCTATACTGCGGAGGAGGTGGGTTACCGACTGATGAACTACACCCATCGCGGCCGCTGGTCGCACATTCTCGCGGATTCGTTTGGCACCATCACGCACACTGGATACCTGACCCAGGGCGCGCTGCTGGCCATGGTAAATCAGGTTGGCGGTGGTAATGGCACTGCGGGCCAGCTTAACGCCAGGCCGGGTGATATCCATTCCCTGCAACTTTTTCACCACGTGTATCCACCGCGCAACAACGGTAGGCAAACGTTGTGGGTGATGCGGCGCACCGGCCCCCAACATACCAGCAAGCTGGACAGCTTTTCCTATTTGCCGTCTCTGCGGCGCGTGCGACGTTCACCGGCGCCGCGCCGCGAGGAATCGTTTCCCAATACGGTGCCTGGTTACGACGATGTGGCGGGACGCGATGCCTGGGAATTGTCGTGGCGCTTTGTTGGCGCCGACGTGTTGTACCAAACGGTACGCTTTCCCGATAATCGCCCCAAAATCACCATGACCCGCGCCAACGGCAAGTACTACGATCAGGCCACAGCGGATATTCGCATGATGGGTGATGAGTATCCCTATTATCGCGCCGATGGTGGTATCGACTGTTTCGTTGTAGTGGCGGAGCCCGATCCCGAGTGGCTCCCTGACTACGGCGTTTCGAAAATTGTGTATTGGGTCGATCAGCACTACTTTTATCCGCTGCGCACCGAACGTTACGATCGCAACGGCAATCTGAAAACCATTGAAGTGCGGGTCGCAAAGCGGGAAAACCGAGCGTTGCCGGATTGGCAAGGCTACGCGAGTTTGTTGTTTGTGCACCATGAAATCAACGCCGATTTAATGAGTTACTACGTGCATACCGGTCATTTGGCGCGGGAGTGGAGCGACGAAGAGCAGACCTATTTTACGCCGGACTTTATGCGTCGCGACTGGTTGATCTACGCGCGCAAGAGTCACGCTCTGATCGACAGGCCGGAGGAGTTTTTCCTGCGACCGCAGTTATTCGCGGATCGTTTTCCCGCCGAGCGGTCGATTGTCATCGCCCCCGAGGTGGTTGCGCGTAGCAGGGCTCAGGACGAAGCTGGGCACCTGCTGTTCGGTTCTGACGAGTAACGGAGGAAGGGACTGCTGCGGTTGCCGCGCACTTCAAATAGAGTCTTACGGGCGTGCCGGACAGGATTCTCGCGCGTCGTGCCGCAGTGCCACGACGCGCAGCTATTTATTCAGTGCCGCAGGGGTATCTGCGCTGTTGAGTAGTCTTGGACCCGAAAGCGCTGGAACTGGTTTTGATAGCGTTCGAGAACTAGTCTTGATAGCGTTGGAACACCAGCGTCGCGTTAGTGCCGCCAAAGCCAAAGCTGTTGGACATCACTCGATCGAGACGCACATTGTCGATGCGCTGAGTCGCGATCGGCATATCGGCCACTTCCGGGTCGAGGGTTTCGATATTGGCGGAGCCGGCGATAAAGTCGTTGTGCATCATCAAAATGCTGTACAGGGCTTCGTGTACCCCGGCAGCCCCCAGAGAATGGCCGGAAAGGGATTTGGTCGAGGATATGGGTGGTGCATTGCTGCCAAATACTTCGCGAATCGCCTGAATTTCCTTAACGTCCCCCACTGGAGTACTGGTGCCGTGGGTATTGATGTAATCAATACTGCCCTCGGTAGTCTCCATGGCCTGGCGCATGCAACGCACTGCACCTTCGCCCGATGGCGCAACCATATCGAAGCCGTCGGAGGTGGCGCCGTAACCGACAATTTCCGCGTAAATTTTCGCGCCCCGTCGCCGCGCGTGCTCGAGCTCCTCGACCACAAAGCAACCACCGCCACAGGACATGACAAACCCATCCCGGCTGGCATCGTAGGGTCGCGAAGCGATTTCCGGGGTGTCGTTGTACTTACTCGACAGGGCGCCCATGGAGTCGAACATGCTGACCATGGACCAGTGTTCTTCTTCCGCGCCGCCAGCGAACAGAATGTCGTGCTTGCCGAGTTGAATCTGCTCAACTGCCGCGCCGATGCAGTGTGCGCTGGTCGCACAGGCCGATGAAATACAGATATTTAACCCTTTGATCTCAAATGGTGTCGCCAGACAGGCGGCCACGGTACTGCTCATAATTTGTGTGACACGGTACGGTCCCATCTTGCGCACACCTTTGCTGCGCAGGGTGTCGATGGATTCGACAAATTTTTCGCCGGAAATGCCCCCGGACCCCATGATAATGCCGGTGCGCGGGTTGGAAACCTGGTGGTGCTCAAGCCCCGAATCGGTGATTGCCTGCTGCATGGCCACATAGCCATACACGGCTGCCATGCTCATAAACCGCAAATCTTTGCGATCGACATGGGCCTTCGGGTCTATATCAATTTGCCCCGCAATCTGGCTCTTGAGGCCCATTTCCCGATAATCGTCCTTGACGCGTACGCCGGAGCGCCCGCTTTTAAGCGCGTCGAGAACGGTATCCACATCGTTGCCGAGGCAGGAGACGACGCCCATACCTGTGATCACCACACGTTTCATCAATGACCTCGAATCATGTTTATGCAAATTACGCCCGAAAATACGCAGGCGCGCTCTCCAGCACCACCCATTGTACGAATTTACCTAGAAATTGTCAGTGGAAGTAAACAGCCCGACCCGCAAGTTTTTGGCGGTGTATATTTCTCTACCGTCGACACTCATCGAGCCATCGGCGATGGCCATCACCAGCTTGCGCTCGATAACACGCGACACGTCCAGTTTGTAGGTAACTTTGCTAGCGCTGGGGAGCACCTGACCAAAAAACTTTACTTCCCCGGAACCTAGCGCGCGGCCGCGGCCGTCGTTACCCCGCCAGGTCAGAAAAAAACCAATCAGTTGCCACATGGCATCGAGGCCCAGGCAGCCGGGCATCACCGGGTCGCCGACGAAGTGGCAACCGAAAAACCACAGATCGGGCTTGATATCCAGTTCCGCGATAATTTCACCCTTGTCGTATTTGCCACCGGTGCCGCTGATATGGGTAATACGATCTATCATCAGCATATTAGGCGTCGGCAGGCGTGCGCCGTCGGGGCCGAACAACGTACCCTGGCTGCACGCGAGTAGTTCTTCGTAATTAAATGCGTTCTGTTGCCGGGCATCAGGTTGTGTCAATTGCGGCCTCGTACGGACGGGAATTAAAGAAGAATGGCGTTGAGATGTTTTAGGAAAGACGCGCCATTTTAGCGGATTGTGAAGGGAAGTCCAGCTTGCTAAGGGCTTTTGCTGCGGCTGGCTCGTGGGGTGGGCCTGGTGTTGGCGCCAGAGATGGCCGCCTGAGTTTAGTGTGTTGCGGAGTAAGCGGCACTAATCTGGAATGCCGTTTTAGTTCCCGATTTTTACACTGAGTTGCGTAGCCGTCTGCAACCGAGTTTGGTGTGCAGCCAAATGGGCGCTGTAACCGGTGCCTTTGCAAGCACCGGTTGCCAGGTAATTTGCCCCGTTAGGGTTTTTTTCAGCCCTGCTTCAGCGCGCTGGTTATATCGAGCACGGCCTTTTTACCGTCGCCGAACACCATCAGACAATTGTCCCTCGCGAACAGAGGATTGGGCAGGCCGGCAAACCCGGGACTCAGTGAACGTTTGATCACCACCACGGTTCTGGCCCTGTCGACATTGAGAATCGGCATGCCATAGATGGGGCTGCCTTTGTCTTCCCGCGCCATTGGGTTGGTGACATCGTTAGCGCCAATGACGATGGCCACGTCGGTTTGCTCGAAGGTCGGGTTAATGCGCTCCATCTCCACCAGCTGGTCGTAGGGAACCTCGGCCTCGGCGAGGAGTACATTCATATGCCCTGGCATTCTGCCCGCTACGGGGTGTATGGCGTATTCGACCTCGACACCTTTCGCGGTGAGAACGTCGGCCAGCTCGCGTACCGCATGCTGGGCCTGGGACATGGCCATGCCAAAACCGGGAACAATCACCACGCGCCGTGCCGTTTCCAGAATCATGGCGATTTCTTCCGCCTCGGCACTCTTGATTTTGCCCGCGTAAATTTCATCTGCGTCAATCGCCTCGCTGCCCTCTGCCATCACACCAAACAACACGTTGGTGAGAGAGCGGTTCATGGCGACACACATGATTTTGGTTAATATTAATCCCGATGCTCCCACCAGTGACCCAGCCACGATCAGCACCGTGTTACCGAGAATAAATCCCGCTGCGGCGGCGGCAATACCGGAATAGGAATTCAATAATGCGATGACCACCGGCATATCGGCACCACCAATGGGCAACACTAGCGATATACCGAGCAGCAATGACAGGCCCAGCACCAGCCAGAACATATTGAGATTAGTGGGGTCCAGACAAAACGCGCCGAGCAGGCCTATGGCGGCGATAAAAATAGCGCCGTTAAGGTACTTCATGCCTGCGAATCCGATCGGCTTGCCGGAAATCAGTTCCTGTAATTTGGCAAATGCTACCAAACTGCCAGTCATGGTTACGGCGCCGATCAGTACGGTTAACATTACAAACAGCACGGCGATGGTGCCCATCGGCCCGGCTTCGTAACCGGTGCTCTGTGCGGTTAACAAATGGCTGGCCGCGGCCAGTGTGAGGGATGCGCCGCCCCCAAAGCCGTTCAACAGGGCAACCATCTGCGGCATGGCGGTCATGCTGACTTTAAGCGCCATGATGGCGCCGATTACAGTACCTACGGCCATGCCAGCGACGATGTATTCAAAGCTGAGAATGTGGCGATCAAACAGGGTGACTGCGATCGCGATTAACATACCCAGGGCGGACAGGGTGTTGCCGCGCACAGCGGTTTTGGGACGGGTCAGACCCTTGATGCCGAGGATAAAAAGTATCGCGGCTACCAGATAGGCCAGGTGCTCGAAAGAAGCATTCATCGGTTATTCCTTGCGTTTGAACATGGCCAGCATACGGTTGGTGACCAGATATCCACCAATCACATTCAGCGTAGCCATTACTACTGCGGCAAAACCGAGCCACGACACCAGCAGCGAGTCGGTATCGGCGCCAGCGGCCAGTAAAGCGCCAACGAGAGTGATGCCGGAAATAGCGTTGGTACCGGACATCAACGGCGTGTGCAGGGTCGGCGGAACCTTGTTGATCAGTTCCACGCCGAGAAACAGGGCGAGTATAAACAGCGCCAGTTGCATAACCAGTAATTCCATCAGGAGGCTCCCCCTTGTAACGTGGTGTCCGGCGCGGTCTCCTGGAGCGGCAGACCGAGTATTTCGCGCAGGCGCTTGTGGCGGACGTCACCGCCGTAGGCCGTGACAGTTTCGATAATAATTTCATCACTGAAATCGAGTTGCAGGTTGCCTTCCTGGTCGAGGAGTTGGCCCAGCAGCACCTCCATATTCTTTCCGTACATCTGGCTGGCGTGCTGCGGCACAGTGCTGGCGATATTGTCCGGGCCGATAATGGTAACGCCGTTGACCACCACGGTTTCATCCAGCTTGGTCAGCTCGCAGTTGCCACCCCGTTCGGCGGCGAGGTCCACAATGACCGCCCCGGGTTTCATATTGGCGACCATTTCTGCGGTCACCAAAATGGGGGATTTTGCACCGGGTATTGCGGCCGTGGTGATCACCAGATCCTGGCGGGCGAGGATAGCGGTCATCTGCTCCCGCTGGCGACGCAAAAAATCTTCGCCCTGTTCCTTGGCGTAACCACCCTTGTCCTCGGACGCTTCGGTCTCCAGATCCAGTTCCACGGGTTTGGCACCCACTGACAGAATTTGTTCGCGAGCGGCGGGACGCACATCGTAGGCTTCGACCACACCACCGAGTCGTTTGGCCGTCGCACAGGCCTGCAGTCCAGCCACGCCGACGCCCATGATAAATACCCGCATCGGACTGAGTGT
>JBFJKD010000086.1:0-8506 GCA_041635095.1 Porticoccaceae bacterium | reverse complement strand
TCGCTCTCGACCTGATGCTGACCCAGGGCAAAATCAAGTTTCTGCCGATCGACTTCGATTACTACGCAGCGGCGCGGATTGATGAATTTGTGGACGCGTTCTGGAGCAGCGGTGCGGTCTGTGGTCCGACCGTTACTCTCAAGTTGCGGGACCTGGTGATTGATGCCCGTAAAACTGGGGACTGGAGTAAAGCCAAAGCGTTCAGTCAGCGCCTCGCGCCCACTGCGGCACCGTTATTTCCGAACGGTAGTTTCAAGGAATTTTCCACCTATAACATCGGCTTGGAAAAGGCGCGTATGAATGCCGCGGGCTGGATGAAAGCCGGTCCGGTGCGCCCGCCTTACCACATTGTTCCGGAGCAATACCTGGCGGGGGCGCGCCAGTCCGGTGAAATGTGGGCGGCTATTCATCGCGAACTGAGCAATGGCTAAGCGGGGACGTATTTATCCTGCCATGTCAGTGTAGAGGCTTAACCTAGAGTGGCCGCCGATCGCGCGGCCCATATCAAGGCCATGATCCTGCTCAACGCCACCTGCCTGTTATGGGCCGGTAATCTCCTGTTCGGGCGCATGCTGCGGGAGTCCGTTGGTCCGCTGTTTATTGTCGCAGTGCGCACCCTGGTCGGTAGTCTGGTATTCGCCGCGGTGATTTGGTTTTTCGGGCGGCGGGATCTGTATAAACGCATCTCCGACTGGCCCGCCGTGTTGGGTATGGGCCTGTGTGGCGTTATTCTGTTTCAGGTGCTGTTCTACTACGGGTTGCGTTACACCACGGTTTTTAACGCCAGTATCATCAACAGTTTTATTCCCATGGCGACCGCGCTGTTGGCATTGATCTTTTTTGGCGAGCGGTTGCGCTGGAACCAGTGGCTGGCGGTACTGGTCACTATGATCGGTATCGGCTGGATTATGGGCAAGGGCAGCATCGACGCATTACTTGCCCTGCGTTTTAATATCGGCGACTGGTTAATTCTGGGGGCGGTGTTTTCCTGGGCGATCTACGGCATGCTGGGTAAACGCCTGATGGGGCAGCTGACGGCGATGGAGGTTACCGCCCTGGGAATGTTTGTTGCGTTACTTCCGGTCCTGCCACTGGCGGTGTGGGAGAGTGCCGTGATTACGCCTCATATAGACAGTTTTGTGGTGTTGGCCCTGGCGTTTATCTGTATCGGTCCGACCATTTTGTGCCTGTTCTGGTGGAATCGGGGCGTGCAACTGATCGGTCCGGCTCATGCCTCGATTTATATGAATCTCATTCCGATCTACGCCGGTGTCATGTCGTATTTCTTTCTGGGCGAACCCCTCGGCCAATATCATCTGGTGGGCGGCGCCATGGTGGTTGGTGCCAGTTTTTATGTGGGACTGTCCGCGATTCGCCGAGGCCAGCCCTAGCTGCCCCGGCGCACCATGCACATATCTCAGGCGTTAACGTCTACTACCACACGCCCTTTGATTTTTCCGGCCAGAATTGCGCCGGCAATTTCGGGGACTTTGGACAGCGGTTCGACCCGGTAAATCTTTTCCAGCACCTTCAGCTCAATAAGGTCGGCGAGCGCATCCCAGGCCCGCTGCCGACGGGCCAGGGGCGCCATCACTGAATCGATACCGCGCAGGGTCACACTGCGTAAAATAAAGGGCATTACCGTGGCAGGTAAATTGGGGCTGCCGGCCAGTCCGCAGGCAGTGACAATGCCATCGTATTTGGTTTGTGCCAGCACCGAGGCGAGAGTGGTGTCGCCGACCGCATCGACTGCCGCGGCCCAGGTTTCTTTCTCAAGTGGGCCAGGTGCACGCGCTAACTGATCGCGGGGAATAATGTTGGTGGCACCCAGCGCTTCCAGTAACGGACGGGCATCCTCCACACGGCCAGTGCTGGCGGTCACCTCGTAGCCCAGTTTGGACAACAGCATAATCGCCACCGTGCCCACACCACCGGCGGCGCCGGTGACGATGATGGGACCATCTGTCGGTTTCACACCGTGGTCCTGAATCGCCAGCACACACAGCATGGAAGTGTAGCCAGCGGTGCCGATGGCCATGGTTTGTTCGAAACTGAAGGCCTGGGGTACGCGCACCAAAAATTCCGATTTTACCCGCTGTTTCTGTGCGTAACCGCCCCAGTGTCTTTCGGAAAGACCGTAGCCATTAACCAGCACCCGATCGCCGGGCTTGAATTTCGCATTGCGGGATTCGACCACGGTACCGGCCAGATCGATACCGCCCACCATGGGAAATTTCTGACAGATCGGCAATGTGCCGGTCATGGCCAAACCATCTTTGTAGTTGACGGTGGAGTAGGCGACATCCACCAGCACGTCTTCGTCGGGCAGGTCGCTCAGGCTCAGTTGTTGCAATTGCGCGCTAATTTTGCCGTCAACTTTGTTGGCGACCAGCGCATTGAATGTATTTGACATGATGGAAGGCCTTGATTGAAAAGTGAGAGTTAATCGACAACGATTTGCGCGTAGCGCCCCTGGTAAAAGCCAAGGGGTTTGCGATCTTTTTTATCGAACGCGACAACGCGGCCAACGATAATCACGTGGTCGCCCCCTTCGTAACGCATTTCGGTTTCGCATTCAAAGCGCGCCATATAGTCGTCCAGCAACGGCACATTGCCACTGTTTTTACTGTAATTGAATTCTCCGAATTTATCGATTTCCTTGGTGGCGAACAGGGTCGATACGTTTTCCTGCCCGCTGTGGAGCACGTGAATGGCAAACTCCGTGGCTTCGTTAAACGCCTCAAAGCTGTTGGCGTTGCGGGCCACGCTCCACAATATTAGTGGTGGGTCGAGGGACACGGAAGAAAAACTGTTCGCCGTCATACCCACGGGTTCGCCGTCCGCGTCGCAGGCGGTTACAACGGTTACTCCGGTGGGAAAACCGCCCAGGGCGGTGCGAAATTCGCGTGGATCGATAGCGGCCATAATATGGGTAAACTCCCTGAAATGGTGGTATGACAAGCGCCAAATAATACAGAGTTGGTCTCAATAAAGCGAACCGGGAGTGGACCATTGGCGCGCGCATTCAGAGTCTTTGCGGACTGTGCGCCGCTGGCACAGAAACCGGCAGGTCAGGCGTTAGCCAGCACCGCCGGACGTTGCGATACGCGCCCGTACCACGCTTTCAGATGTGGGCAATTATCCGGAATGGAGGCTTTGATCCAACCCGCAAAATCGCAGGTCACCAGCGTCGTAATATCTGCTACGGAGTAAAAATCGCCGGCCACATACTCGTTATCGGCCAGGCGCTGGTCGAAATCCACGAAGAAATTTTGCAGGCGCGTCTTGCCACGCTCCGCCAGTTCTGGAATCTGTGCATAGCCGTGTGGCCCCACCACGGCGCGGTCCGCAAATCCCGGGGTAGTATTGCGAAAGGCGTCGGCTACCGCGCTTAAACCGTTCATGGCAGCGAGGTGATCCCACATTTCGACGCAGGCTTTTTGGACAGGTGATGAGCCCAGTAGCGGTGGATCGGGGTGGGTTTCCTCAAAATAGCGCTGAATGCCGCGAATCTGGCTGATACAGGTGCCGTCGTCCAGTTCCAGCATGGGCACATCGCAGGCGGGGTTTTTGGCGCGGTACTCCGGTGTCAATTGTTGCCGTTGCATCAGATCCACGGTGACCCGTGGAATATCGATACCTTTCTCCGCGAGAAAAATATTGATGCGCCGGGGGTTAGGTGCTTTTGGAAAGTCATAGAGTTGCATGGCGAGACTCCACGGGCTGGCCCATAATTTATGGCGGCAGTATCAAGCACAAAAAAGCGCAGCAAGTAGTGCGGCGTAAGGTTGTTGACTGCTAATTCCACAATATAGCACAGCGGTTAAACTGCGCTCTACGGGGCGGTTAAATACCGTAGCCAAATACTCTACTATGGCGGTTCTGCAGCAACGGAATACCACTATGTCTGACGGGCGCTCCAGGGATCGGTTGGCGGGACTCTCAGGTGATTTTTCTAGCCTGTTGCAACAGCGTTACAGCCGTCAGTTACTGCTGCCCGGTTTTGGCTTTGACGGTCAGGAAAAATTGCGGGCGGCTACGGCGCTGGTGGTCGGCGCGGGTGGCCTGGGGTGCGCCGCCTCTCAATATCTGGTCGCCGCTGGAATCGGGTGCCTGGTGCTGGTGGATTTCGATACCGTAGAGTTGAGTAACCTGCAGCGTCAGATATTGTTTACCGAGGCGGATATTGGCCACGCCAAGGCCCGCTCGGCGGTTGCCCGGCTGCAGGAATTAAACCCCCATACTGATCTGCATGCGATCGATCAACGCCTTGATGACGAAGCCTTGCGAGAACAAATTGCCACCGCTGCGGTGGTTCTCGATTGTAGTGACAACCTGGCCACCCGCGAGCAATTAAACCGACTGTGCTGGCAGACAAAAATTCCGTTGGTGTCGGGCGCCGCGATACGCATGGAGGGTCAGTTGTCGGTATTTCCCATGAGGGATGCTGATCCCTGTTACCAATGTTTCAGCCATCGTTTTGGTGAACAAGAGCTAAGTTGTATGGAGGCGGGCGTGCTTGCTCCCGTGGTGGGCATCATTGGCAATTTGCAGGCGCTGGAGGCGATCAAGGTGATTGCCGACGTGGGCCAACTGGCGGCTGGCAAAGTGCTGTTGTTCGACGGGGCGCATGGGGAATGGCACAACTTTGCATTGCATAAGTGGGTGGACTGTCCGGTATGCGGTGACGCTGCGCAGGGCGAGCTGGTTGGCGGTACATCATGAGTGAGCTGTTGCCCATTGAGCAGGCGCGGGCGCGCATGCTGGCGGCGGTGCAGGCCGTCGGTGCCAGTGAACTGGTTGCGCTACCGGATCTGCCGGGACGCATTCTCGCGGCGGATGTGGTGTCACCCTGCGCGGTGCCGCCCACCGATAATTCCGCGATGGACGGCTATGCGTTGCGTTGCGCTGATCTCGCAGCGACGACCGTGTTTCGGGTAGTGGGTCAAGCATTGGCGGGGCAGCCGTTCACAGACGTCGTTGCACGGGGCGAATGTGTGTTGATTACCACTGGCGCGAGCATCCCCGCTGGTGCCGATACGGTGGTTGTCAAAGAGCAGGCGGAGGTGAGTGGCGTAGCGGGCGACAATATTACCTCGCCGACAGTGCGTTTTAATGAGCGCGTATATGGGCGACAGCACGCGGGGCAAAATATTCGCCGTGCCGGGGAAGATATTGCGCAGGGCCAGACGCTGGTCGTGGCGGGGCACCGCTGCGGCCCGATCGATCCGGGTCTACTGGCTTCCGTGGGTCGGCGCGAGGCGCGTGTAGCACGTGTTTTAAAAGTAGCTCTGTGCGCTACTGGGAGTGAATTGATCTCCCCGGGTGAACCGCTTGCGGCGGGGCAGATTTACGAAAGTAACCGCTACTTTCTTACCGCCATGTTGCAACGCTTGGGCGTCAGCGTGATTGATCTGGGGGTGGTGCCGGATCACCCGCAATTGTTACGGCAGGCCTTTGTGCGCGGTGCGGCGGAAGCGGACGCGCTGATCGTTACCGGCGGTGCGTCGGTTGGCGAGGCGGATTATACCCGCGCCCTGCTGGCGGAACTCGGCGCTGTGGATTTCTGGAAAGTTGCGATCAAACCGGGCAAGCCATTTCTGTTTGGCACCTTACAACAGGCGGTATTTTTTGGATTACCGGGCAACCCGGTTTCTGCGCTGGTCACCTTTCACCAGCTTGTGGTGCCGACATTGCAAAAAATGCAAGGTGCCACCGCGACTGCGCCGTTAATCTTGCAAGCGACAACCACGACGGCTATGGCTCGCAATCGCCTGCGCCTCGATCTGCAACGGGGCTGGCTGCAATCCGGTCATAATGGGTTGCCTGTGGTGAGCGCAGATCCACAGCAGGGATCAGGAGTGTTGAGCGCCGTGAGCCGCAGCAACTGTTTTATTTTACTGGAGCCGGGAGCGCAGGCCGTTGCGGCTGGCGCCATTGTGTCGGTGTTGCCTTTCGACGGGTTGTTGATGTGATGGCATTGCTGGGGTGGCGAGTATTTTGCCGGGTTACTACAACCGGATTGCGCAACGCTGGGGGCGACGAGGCGTGATCACATTCGAGTACGAGCAGCGCGTGCCGCAGCGAGTGGAATACGTCAACGGTGTGTACGAATTACATTGCCTCAAACAGTTGCGTGTCCAGGAACGCGAAATTTTATACTGCCTGGGCGACGCCGAGCTGGACAATTCCTGTTGCGGATTAATCGGCGTGAGTTACGCACTGGTTATTGGTGAAATTGTCACGCAGGCGATGCGCAAAACTCCGGATGGGAACGCTGTGTCGCTGATACGTCAAATACAGGACGCGCAATCCGAGCGCAAAATACGTGCGGCGTTACTCGAACGGGAAAATATATCAGACGTTAATTTTTATGTGCCGATTAGCGACTCTGGTCGCGGTGACCAGAGTCGCATATAAGCGGCCGTGGATACGCTTAACGGGGCTGCATGCGAATACCGCCATCCATGCGTATGCACTCGCCGTTGATATAGGAATTTTCAACAATACTCGCGGCCAAATGGGCAATTTCCGCGGGCTTCCCCAGGCGTTTTGGGTACAGCACACTCTGCGCCAGAGATTCCCTGACATTTTCCGGCAGGGCGCCGAGCAGGGGCGTTTCGATCAGTCCGGGGGCAATCGTGTTGACGCGAATTCCATAGTCGGCAAGGTCCCTGGCGATGGGTAGCGTCATACTGGTGATGCCGCCCTTGCTGGCGCTGTAGGCGGCCTGGCCGATCTGGCCTTCGTAGGCCGCTACCGAGGCGATGTTGATAATCACGCCGCGCTCCTGCCCTTCCAGCAAGTCATTCTTGGCCATCTGCTCCGCGGCCAGACGCAGTACATTGAACGTGCCCACCAAATTGATTTGAATGATTTTGTTGAAATCGGCGAGGGGAAATGGGCCTTTTTTGCCATAGGTTTTTATCGCGTTGCCGACGCCAGCGCAGTTGACGCAAATATGTATCGCGCCGAAAGTTGCCATGGTTTTGTCGATAGCTTGTTGTACAGACGCTTCATCGGTGACATTGACCTTGCAGAAAATAACCGCATCCCCCAGCGCAGCGGCAATTTCGGCACCAGCGGTTTCGTTTAAATCGAAAATCGCCACCTTGCCACCCTCGGCGACAAATTTTTCGACGGTGCCTCTGCCCAGGCCGGAGGCTCCGCCGGTAATAATTGCTACACTATTTTTTAACTGCATTTTTTTCTCCTGGAGATAAATTAATGGGTGTTTGTGCAGATATGCCCAGCTTCTGGATTAGTTTATCGCTTTACGCGTACCGCTAGCGCCCCTGATTAAAAATGGCGCGCGCGATTATCTCGCGCATAATTTCAGAGCTGCCGGCATAGATACGCGAAATGCGCGCGTTGGTGTACATGCGACAAATTTCGTACTCTTCCATGTATCCCGCTCCGCCGTGTAATTGCACTCCTTCGTCGGTCATGCGTCCTTCCAGCTCGCTATTGTATAGCTTTGCCTTGGCGGCCATATCGGCGGTGAGTTCGCCCTGGTTGTGCATTTCCACACATTTGTCCAGATAGGTTTGTGCGATATCGATCTCTGCCCGCAGCGTTGCCAGTTTAAAGCGGGTGTTCTGAAAATCGGCGATGGTTTGTCCAAACGCCTTGCGCTGCTGGACGAAATCCCGGGTGATATCGAAGGCGCGCTGACAATTTGCAATATAGCCAGTGGCACCGATCAACCGCTCTTCCGCCAGACCCTGCATCAAATAATGCAGTCCTTTGTGAGGGTCACCCAGAACATTTGCTTTCGGAATTTTGACGTCGTTAAAAAATAGCTCGGCGGTGTCCTGGGCTTTCAGGCCCATTTTCTTGAGGTTGCGACCGCGCTCGAAACCCTGCATACCGCGCTCCACCAGGAACAGTCCGATGTGACGCGGATTGTCCGGGTTGGTTTTGGCGGCAACGATCACCAGGTCGCCGTTGATGCCGTTGGATATATAGGTTTTGGAGCCGCTCAGGACCCAGTGGTCCTGCTGCTCGTGGGCGCGGGTTTTCATACCCGCCAGATCGCTGCCCACGTCCGGTTCGGTCATGGCGACGGCGAGAATGCATTCACCGGAAACACATGGGGGAATAAAGCGCGCTTTTTGCTCGTCGTTGCCAAAATGTTTCAGATAGGGCGCTACCAGTCGGCTGTGCAGGGTGTGAAAGAAGCCGGGTTCGCCGTGGGTGGCGTCCTCCTCGATCATGATTTGCTGATAGCGAAAATCTTCAATCCCCAGGCCGCCGTACGCTTCGTCGGCCCAGGTCAGCAAATAACCTTGGGCACCCATTTTGGCAAACATTTCCCGGGGTACGATGCCCTGTTCTCGCCATATTTCCCGGTGCGGCACTACTTCTTGAAGCAAAAACTTTCGATACGCATCGCGGAACATGGTTTGTTCTTCGGTAAACAGGCTTTCCCTTTGCATATTCAAATTCCGGTGCGGGTGGGTCGGGGAGAGTTTAATCTACGTCTGTGCCGACTGTGATGCAATAC
>JBFJKD010000085.1:0-8550 GCA_041635095.1 Porticoccaceae bacterium | reverse complement strand
GATGCAGGGTACCTTAATCGGACTCCATTGCGCTCTATCAACCTTGCCGTAGGCCCGCCCTTCGAAAGGCACATCCACCAGGTTGCCCGCAATGTCGTAGGCCCAACCGTGACAGGAACAGGTAAACGCTTTGGCGTTTCCTGCGTCCGCGCGACATAAACGCATACCCCGGTGACGACACTGATTCATAAACACCGCGACTGATCGGTCCTTTTGTCGTACCACCAGAACTGGATCTTCGCCCATGTAGGTAGTAAAAAAATCGCCAGCGTTGGGAATTTGCGATTCATGGGCAAGAAACAACCAGCTGCGTGCAAACACTCGTTCCAGCTCGAGTTGATAGATATCTTCGTCCTGGTAAACATGGGGATCGAGCAGGCCATTTTCGGTATCTACCAACTGCTGCAAGCGACCTGTTCCTCGCAAAAGTTACGCCACCGGATAACCTTTTGCACGCCATTGCGTCATGCCCCCAGCGGCGACTCCAACATCGCTAAAACCGTTTGCCGCCAGCACCACCACCGCTTTGCTCGAGCGGCGATCGGTGCGACACATGGCCACAACCGTCCGTTGCCGCCAGGCATTGAGCTCGGCAACCCGGGCGGGCAGTTCGTCGATGGGAATATTGAGCGCCCCCGCAATATGTCCGAATTCGCCGCTAAACTCCGCGGCTGTGCGCACATCCAGCACCAGCAAGTCCGTGCCCGCTTCGAGGCGCTTGTGCAGTTCATCCACATCGAGCATCACCGGCCCACGCAGGCGCCGAATAAGGCGTGGCAGAAACATCACTGCCGCCAGCAGTGCCAACGCCAGCAAACTTTTTTGAATCACATCGCCACCACCACCCACCGCCTCGCGACCGGTGTATCCCAGATAGGTATACGCCAACGCGCCGGGTAACATACAGACGTAGGTCGCCAACAGGTAATGCACAAATTTAATGCGCGTTAAACCGAGAGCGTAATTCAGAATATTGAATGGGAATAATGGCACCAGTCGCACAAACGCAACAAATCGCCAACCTTCCTTTTCCACGCCGTCAATCATGTGTTGCAAGCGTCCCCCGGCGCGGTTGGCCACCCAGTTACCCGCCAGGTAGCGCGCTATCAGAAACGCCAGCGCGGCACCCAGAGTCGCGCCTGTCAGGTTATACAACGTTCCCAACAATGGTCCGAACAGGGCCCCGCCCGCGAGGGTCAGGATGGAACCCGGCGCAAACAGTACGGTCGCCGCCGCATAGGCCAGCACAAACCACAGGGGTGCCAACGGTCCGGCATCACTCACCCAATTATCCAGCGAGGCCAGGTTAATGTGGTCGCGGTAGATCAACGCGACGGCAATACCGATTGCCAACAGCAAACCCATAGCCACGCGCGCCCACGTGCTATTCACTATCGGCTCCCCACTCTCTACGATTAATCGCATAGCTGGTAATCTTGCCGCGAAAAGGCAGGAGAAGCATACCCGGCAACCGGGAGACAGAGCGGATGTCCCGGTAGTGGTGAATACCGATATTCATGCCCAGATGCCCCGCGCGGGGTTGTGCCCGATAGGTACCAAACAGGCGATCCCACCAGGGTAAATTAAATCCAAAGTTGCTGTTCGCTTCATCGTCTTCCACAGAATGGTGCACCCGGTGCATGTCCGGCGTCACCACAAACCAGCGCAGCACGCGATCTAGATGGGCTGGCAAATGCAGGTTGCCGTGATTAAACATCGCCGTGGCGTTGAGCAACACCTCGAAGATAACCACCGCCACCAGTGGCGGTCCGAGTACCACAATGGTGGCAAACTTGATCAGCATCGATAAAATTATCTCGATCGGATGAAAACGTGCTCCGGTGGTCACATCGAAGTCCAGGTCAGCGTGGTGTACCCGGTGTAACCGCCACAATGCCGGTACCGCGTGCACCAGCACGTGCTGTAGATAAATCACCATATCCAGCGCAATCACCGCCAACACCACCGCCACCAGGGATGGCAGCGGGTAATAGTTCATCAGACCCCAACCCTGCTCCGCTGCAAAAGCGGCCACCCCCACTGCGGCGGCGGGAAACACCAGGCGCAGGGTCACGCTGTTCAGAAACACCAGCCCCAGATTATTGGACCAACGCACCGGTCGCGAAACCGTCGGCACACGTTTCGGTGCCGCCACTTCCCAGAGGGCCACCAGCACAAAGATACCGACAAAAAAGCCGAGGCGAATAGCCATTTCCTTGGCGAGAACAAATTCATTCAGAGTCACTGGCGCTACCCCCAGGAAAAAATATCAAAAAATTGACCCGTTAGCGGCGGTGTTATACCATTCCCGGAATAACTATTCAATTGATTAATTGAATTACGCCTTATGTTTCCATCTGGAGCACCCCCAACAGTATGTCTATCACGCGCTTAAAACAGGACTTTTTTTCGCATTTCGCCCGCGTTGGCAAAGCGCTTGGCAGCGGCAATCGCCTGGAGCTGCTCGAACACCTGGCGCAGGGAGAACGTAGCGTAGATCAGCTCGCCGCGGCCGCCGAGCTATCCGTCGCCAATACGTCCCAACATCTACAACAACTGCGCCGGGCGGGACTGGTGGTCAATCGCAGGGAAGGCCTGAACGTGTTCTACACCTTGAGCGGCGACGAAGTTATTCCATTACTTAGCGCACTACAACACGTCGCCGAGCGCCATATTGGCGATGTGGAAAAACTGGTTAATACCTATCTGGTCGCGCGGGATAAGCTGGAACCCGTGCCCCAGGGGGAATTATTGCAACGCCTGCGTCGCGGCGAAGTAACACTGCTCGATGTGCGCCCGGCAGCGGAGTATCGCGCTGGCCATCTTGCGGGCGCGATTAATGTGCCCCTCGCGGACCTCAGTACCGTCAGTGAAACATTCAACAACGACAAAGATATCGTGGCGTATTGCCGTGGGCCGTTCTGTATTCTGGCCTTTGACGCCGTCGCCCAGCTGCGCCACAAAGGGTTCAACGCCATGCGCCTCGCGGGCGGGTTCCCCGAATGGAAAGCAGCCGGGTTGCCGATCGAAGTGAGCGCCACCTGATCCGCCCACACAGCCAAGCAAAAGGTTTACCTCGCAGATATGGAGTGTGTATGAATCGATTATTAGATATGGCCGGGGCAGTTGGCGATGCATTAAAAAACAGGGGCCAGACCATCGCCGTTTGCGAATCGTCGGCTGGGGGGCTTATCGCGGCGGCACTGGTGGCGGTGCCGGGCTGCTCAGCCTATTTTCTTGGCGGCAGTGTTATCTACACCCTCGCGGCGCGGCGCGCCGTATTGGGTATTTCCGACCAGGATATGCAGGGCCTGCGGGCATCCACGGAAGACTACGCCCTGCTGTGCGCGCGCACCCAGCGCAAACTGCTCAACAGCGACTGGGCACTGGCGGAAACCGGCGCCAGCGGCCCAGCGGGCAACCCCTATGGCGACCCGCCGGGCCACGCCTGTTTCGCGGTGAGCGGGCCGGTGGAATACTCGCTCACCATCGCCACCGAGCATAATCGTCGTGAGGACAATATGTGGGAATTCGCGGGCGCGGCCCTGCAACTGCTGGAGGAATGTCTGGCAAAGGACAACAGGGCGTGAAAGAACTGTAGTGTCCAACCGAGATTGATGAAAAAATGTATTACCGCGCTATCTGAGCGTCGCACCTTTTTCCGGCCCGTTTAGTCTACGATTCGCTCCAGGGTTTAACGTTTTGCGTAGTGGGCAGTATTTCACCAGGCACTGTGTTTAGTTTAGAACCCGGTAACCCCGTCCAACCAGGCAATTTCTCAGTACGCGGCGCTTTTCCTGTTGGCCGCTGCTCGCGCCCCGGAACAGACCCAATAGTCCACCAATGCCGGCACCGCGCTGGGCCGTATTGCTGTTACCCGCGATCGCACCGACCGCGCCACCGACAACTGCCCCGCCCACCGCCTGAGTGGTCGCCCGCTGGCCGGTATTCACCTGGCCGGCGTAGCCCTGACAATCCGTATAATCCTGCTGATAGGCTGCCATATCCACCCCCTGGGTATCGATAATCACAGCTCCCGTAGGTCCCTGGCGGTTGGCACAACCGCTAACTAGCACTACTGCCAGTACCAGCGTGACAGCAGGTAGGGTTTTTGTTACGTGAATTTTGATTGGCATCATGCTTCTCCGACTGCGGACCCGCTACACCGGTATCTGATTATTTGACCTCAACGGTTAAAGTACAGTATGGGTTGACCGCTTAACCGCAGGGTCCCTGGAAATGAGATTCCCACTTGTTCAGCATGGTGTTTTCCCCAATGCCGGGAATATTCATCATGATGCGCATTTCTCCGATGCCCCGATCCCCGTGGATGGTCATATTGCCGGTGGATTTATAGGCCATGCCGGGGGTGGCTGGATCGTTACAGGTCATTTCCCAGCTCAACGTGTTACCGGATGCCTGGGAGGAATCCACCGTACAACGCAAATCTGCATTGTTTTCCACCATAGCCACCGGATCAAAAGTGGCATCCTGCATACAAATTGTGCGCGTGTGCACCTGCGGTTGCGCCAGGTAGGGCACTGTAGTGATCGAATTGATCGCCCATTTTCCCGGCTTTATCGCAATGCTGTCCGCCAGCGCGACGGCGTTGCACAGCAGCAACGGTATGGTGAAGTATAAACGGCTACGCTGCATATAAACTCCCGATCCCAAAAGGGATTCTGATGACGGCTGTGTGTCTAGCACGATTTGCACTTACGGAAACGCCGTGCCGGTGAAATCCCCTGCCACTCACTGCTGCGCGACCACCCTTCCAGCACAGGGTCATCAGCTCTGAACACCACACCGGCGGGAGCGTACGCGCTGAGTCTTTCCACCGGGTAACGCGGCGCCGCGCAGACAGTGGCATTTCAGTATGCGGCAAGAAGATGACCGGATATTGTCAGGCGTTTAATAAACGTCCGAAAAACCCGCGCAACCCCTGCTCGCCATCCTCTTCCCAGGCCTTCAGAGCCGCCGTGCCGATAATCGCGATATCTGCCTTACCCCGCAGAAATTCCATATCCGTGTGCTGGCTGATTCCGAATCCCACGCCGATCGGCAAGGGAGTATGGTCGCGACAGCGCGCAATAAATGCCGCCAGTTCCGCATCCATCGCCGTTTCCCCACCCGTTACGCCTTTGCGCGCCACAGCGTAGATAAACCCTTGTCCCGCTGCGCCGAGTTGTCGTAAACGCCGCTCTGTACTGGTGGGCGTCATTAATACGACGGGGGCCAACCCGGCCTGTGCCGCCAGATCATCCAGTTCGCGCGCCTCTTCAATGGGCAGGTCTGGCAGAATATACCCGCACCCACCGGCAGCGGCCAGACTGTCGATAAAGGCCCTGCCACCCATCCTAAACGCGGTGTTGTAGTACCCCATCATCAATACCTTAAATGGAAAGTGGGCGCTAACTTTTTGCATAAACGCGAAGCAATCGCGGGTGTGCACGCCATTTGCAATGGCGGCCTGATTGGCTTTCACAAACAACGGGCCATCGGCGGACGGTTCGGAAAAGGGAAACTGCAATTCCACCAGGTCAACATCGAACTCCGCCATGATTTCCAGCGCTCGCCAGTTGTCGTCGAAAGACGGGTAGCCGCACACCACATGGGCCATCACCAGCAGCGCTTTATTTTCGCGCCGTTGGCGCAGGTAATTCTCAAGCACCATAAGCGACCGCCCGGTCTTTAATAAACTGCTGCCAGTGACGATCATCAATGGCATCGGCAACCGTGAAAATATCCTTGTCGCCGCGCCCGGACTGGTTGATCAGAATAACCTCACTGCTACCCATAGCGGGCGCTTCAGCAATGGCTTTGGCAAACGCGTGAGCACTCTCCAGCGCCGGAATCAGCCCTTCGCTGCGCATGACTAACTGCAACGCATCGCGCACCTCAGCGTCCGTGGCCGCTTCGAAACGCACTTTTTCCTGTTCCCAAAGATAGGCAAGAATCGGATTGATGCCGATGTAGTCCAGTCCGGCAGCGATCGAGTGGGTCTCGAGCATATTGCCGTCATCGTTCTGCAAAAAATACGTTTTGTAACCCTGGGCCACGCCGACGGAGGCATCATGGTAAGCCAGGCGCGACGCGTGGCGCCCCGGGCCCTCGCCGTAACCGCCCGCTTCACAGCCCACCAGCTCCACGTCGTCGTCGAGAAAACCCTGAAAAATACCCATCGCGTTCGAGCCGCCACCAACACAGGCGTACACCCGATCCGGCAACTTGCCAGCGACCGATAAAATTTGCTCCCGGGCTTCGATACCAATAATCGACTGAAAATAACTCACCATCTCCGGAAATGGGTGGGGACCACAGGCGGTGCCCAACACGTAGTGGGTATCGGCCATATTGGCCACCCAGTCGCGCAGGCATTCATTGATCGCGTCCTTGAGGGTGCGTTGCCCATCCTGTACGGCAAGTACTTCAGCGCCCAGATTCTCCATCCAGAACACGTTGGGACGCTGGCGCGCTACATCCGCCGCGCCCATATAAATTTTACATTTCAAGCCAAAGCGGGCGGCCATGGTGGCCGTGGCAAAACCGTGCTGCCCCGCACCGGTTTCGGCGATCACCCGGGTTTTACCCAGCCGGTTACAGATCAGACCCTGGCCCATCACATTGTTAATTTTGTGGGATCCGGTGTGGTTCAGGTCTTCTCGTTTGACGTAAATCTGCGCGCCGCCCAACGCCTTTGACAGATTCGCAAGGTGCGTCACCGGAGTCGGACGCCCCGAATACTCGTGCATCAGTTCGACATATTCCTGCCAGAACGACGGATCGTTTTTGCAGGCGCGAAAGCAAGCGGCGAGCTCGTCGATGGTGGTACGCAGTATTTCCGGCAAAAACGCGCCGCCGTAATCGCCGTAGTAGCCCTCGCGACCCTCGGCAAAATCAAAAATATCCATACTAAGTCAGTGTCCGTGCCTGTCACAGTGATGCAAATGGGGCGGCTATAGTAGCCAAGGGGTGGGCATTGAACAAGTAACCACTTGCCGACACCGGGCGTATGGCACGCACCGTGCGGATGTTAGCGCTCATCCCTTTCCCACAGATCTTACGCACAGATCTTATGCACAGCTCAGATGTGGCTGGCGCACATGACAAAATAATCAATACCGCGGAGTCTTTGCCATATCCTGTGCGAGCCCACACGCCCCTGCGGCGGCGTTTGCGATCAATAATAAAATAAGTTTGGGCGATAACAAGGATCTGGGGGTTGTGAACGAAACCAGGCAGTTCGGTACGACAGCAAGCTGGCAAGGTAAACCAGCTTTACTACAAACACATTCCCGAAATGGGTTTGCGCAACGACTACCACCCGGCCTGTCTCGCCAAAGAAATCACGGATCGACCTAGCGCGATGACCTTGATGGGCACACCGGTCATGCTGCTGCGCTGCGACAATAAAATCTACGCGTTGATTGACGAATGCCCCCACCGAGGCACGCGGCTATCGAAAGGATCCTGTGAATTTCCGGGCACCAACACAATTACCTGCCGCTACCACGGCTGGAACTTTGCCGGACTGCGGACATTACATTGCGCTGGAAAATCCCGATGATTTCAACCGCGCCGTATTAAATTTTATCACCGCGATCATAAGTGGCCTGTATTGCCAGGCACCTGAATCCCGGGGAAGTATACGGAGCGCTTAGTACGCCGTCTCTATACGCCGAGCCTGCGCTGCAACGCCTTCATAAAATAAACGGTGGGATTCGAGCAGAAGTGGCAGTGAACGCTGTATTTCCGCCTCGATCACCGGCGTCAGATGATCCTGCATGGGGCGCCAGACTTTCTTCCCCGCATGTTCCATATCGGCGGTCAAGTGGTAGTCAAAAAAGAAGACCTGTTCGTCGGTGAGATCAAACGCCTGTTTCCATTTTTCCGGTCGAAAATTGTGCTCCGCCAACTGCACCAACACAAACTCGTCGATGGATGACCCCAGCCAGCCGACGGTCCAGTGCCAGTTGCGGGCCAGATTTTCCATAATGGCGAAAGATGCGGCGGTACCCAGTTCGGGCTGCACATTATCCATCTGTTCATCGGTCAGACCGACATTGCGCCCCATTTGCCACAAAATGGTCGTGTGTGCCACCTTAATCGCCGGATCGTAGACCAGCTCCTCGTTCATCTGACCAATGGTCTTGCGTACAATTTTTAGATCCGGGCAGCGACTCATCCACGCGGGGCGCATAACCGCGCTGAAAAATCGATTGCGTAAAATATGTTGCAGAATATAAGCCTGTCCGGCCGCTTTAGTGAGGGGCGCCAGGACCCACGGCCAGGATTTGGCTGCCTCCAGGGCGGCCGCGGCTATACCGTCTACCACGCTGATCGCCTGATCTGACTCGTTCATATTCTCTCCTGATTTTTTTGATTATTCTATGAAACCAGTTTTTTATACATGCATTGCGCAAATTCACTTGTTCGTTATTTTACTTGACCAACCAAACCCTGAAAACTTTCGGGAACCACAGCTGCTTCGAATCGCACGGGCGCCAGACACTCACGCAGATAAATCCTATTCGTCGGCGTGATCACCTT
>JBFJKD010000084.1:0-8560 GCA_041635095.1 Porticoccaceae bacterium | reverse complement strand
CTGGGTGCGGGCGACATGGTGGTAATCTGCGTGCCGACCTTGAGTGTAGTGGGAATCCTGAAACAACTGGCCCAGTGCCTGGCATCGAGTGTCACGATTACCGATGTGGCGAGCGTCAAGGGCTGTGTGATAACGGCGGCGCAAAGCGCCTATGGGTTCATTCCGCCACAATTGGTTCCCGGACACCCCATCGCCGGATCTGAACAAAGTGGGGTGGCGGCGGCGCGCGCCGATCTATTTGTCGACCATCAGGTCATTCTTACGCCGCACGCTGACACCGAGCCATTGCATCTGCAGCGCGTGCGCAAGCTGTGGCAACAGGTCGGCGCAATTGTCACTGAGATGTCAGTTGAGGAACACGATGAAGTGCTGGCCGCCACCAGCCATTTGCCGCACATGCTGGCGTACACGCTAGTGGATACCCTCTCTGCCATGGACGAAAAGCGGGAAATTTTTCGCTATGCCGCTGGCGGTTTTCGAGATTTTACGCGCATCGCGGGTAGTGATCCGACTATGTGGCACGATATCGCACTGGCCAATCGCAGTGCGTTGCTGGATGTGCTGGCGCGTGTGCAGTCACGCCTGAGTGTGCTCGGCACTGCGATCAATACTGGTGACAGTGACTTTTTGTTAGACATGTTTAGCCGGGCTCGGGACGCTCGCAATAACCTGCAAGGCTTGCCAAACAGAACCCCGTCGGATACCTGTGAGTCAAACGCGAATGACTAGTGTAAAAAAAAATGTGACCAATCGAACCGTCGATTATCGCGTGCAATGCGGTGGCACTCTGGCCGCTAAGGTTCGCGTACCGGGCGACAAGTCCATTTCCCATCGCTCGATTATGTTGGCTGCATTGGCCGAAGGCCGCAGCGAAATTTTTGGTTTTCTCGAAGGGGAAGACAGTCTTGCGACCTTGCAGGCATTTCGCGCCATGGGTGTGGTAATTGAGGGTCCAACGCAGGGGCATGTAGTGGTTCATGGGGTTGGGCTACGGGGACTTAAGGCACCGCAGAATGCCCTCGATCTGGGCAATTCTGGCACGTCCATACGTCTACTGGCCGGCTTGTTGGCGGGCCAGGCTTTCGATGTCACTCTTACCGGTGACGAGTCGCTGTGCAGGCGACCGATGAACCGGGTAGCCGAACCGTTGCGCCGCATGGGCGCAAAACTTGAAACTGGAACAGGCGGTGTACCACCCTTGACCCTTAGGGGGGGGCAGACTTTGGCAGGTATCGATTACCTGTTGCCCGTCGCCAGCGCTCAGGTCAAATCCTGCCTGTTACTTGCCGGGCTGTACGCCGTCGGCACGACGCGGATAGTAGAGCCGACACCTACCCGCGATCACTCCGAAAGGATGCTGGCCGGCTTTGGGTATGCGGTGACCTGCGTAGGCCCGGCAGTGTCGCTGCACGGCGGTGGCAAACTATCGGCCACCACAGTGGATATTCCGGGCGACATATCCTCGGCGGCGTTTTTTATGGTGGCGGCGTCAATTGCGCCCGGCTCAGATATCACGCTGCAACATGTGGGCGTAAATCCCACCCGGACTGGGGTGATCAACATTTTGCGTTTGATGGGTGCCAATATTGAGATCAGCAATGAACGTCTGGCGGGTGGAGAGCCGGTTGCGGATATTCGCGTGCGGCATGCGTTGTTACAGGGCATCACCATTCCGCAGGATCAGGTGCCCCTGGCAATCGATGAGTTTCCGGTGTTATTTGTTGCTGCCGCGTGTGCTACCGGTACCACTGTGCTGAGTGGAGCGGAAGAGTTACGCGTCAAGGAAAGCGATCGCATACAGGCGATGGCTGACGGTTTGTCGGTGTTGGGTGTGCAGCTGCAAACCACGCCTGATGGAATAATCATTCACGGGGGTATGCTACACGGCGGTGTCGTGGATAGTAATGGGGATCATCGCATTGCCATGGCTTTTGCGGTTGCAGCGCTGCGCTCCAGCGGCCCGATAGTGATTCGAAATTGTAATAACGTGGCCACCTCTTTTCCCGGGTTTGTGGCTCTGTCTCGGCAACTGGGATTCAGTTTGGAAGAGGAGTTTCAGTGAATAAGACAACCATACCGGTGGTGGCCATTGACGGACCCAGCGGGTCCGGTAAAGGCACTGTCGGGCGCATGTTGGCGCGGGAGTTGGGTTATCAATATCTCGATAGTGGTGCGCTGTATCGTCTGCTCGCGCTGGCCGCGCGCTGGCATAAGGTGGCGGTCGACAATGTCGAAGGCATAGCGGTTTTGGCCGCACATATGGATATTTCCTTTGACGCCAGCGGTGCCAGCGAACCTAAAATATTGTTGGAAGGTGAAGATGTCACCGCAGTGGTGCGCACCGAGGAAATGGGCGCGGCAGCTTCCGTAGTGGCCGCCATTCCAGCGGTCAGAAAAGCCCTGCTGCATCGCCAGCGAGCTTTTATGCAGGCGCCGGGGCTGGTCGCCGATGGGCGCGATATGGGAACCGTGGTTTTTCCAGAGGCAGACGTTAAGATTTTCCTCACCGCCACACCTGAGGTGAGGGCGCAAAGGCGCTATAACCAGTTGATTGATAAGGGGGAAAATGTTAGCCTTGCCGCCCTCGTGGGGCAGGTAAGGGAGCGCGATGAGCGAGACGAGGGTCGGCAGGTGTCGCCCTTGCGGCCGGCACCCGACGCGTTAATACTGGATAGTTCTGCGCTCACCATCGAAATGGTATTTGCCGCAGCCCTGAAGGAGGTACGCCGTCGGCGTAAAACGTAAACAAAAGTCGGGTAGGTGGTGGTCACGTCAGTATCGCGCCATCTATCTTTATTTAAATAACCCGCAATTCTGACGTTGTGGATATGGATGGCAACATCCAATTTTATTCGAAGGTATAGTCTAAATGAGCGAGAACTTTGCAGAACTGTTTGAGGAAAGCTTAAAGACGGTAGAAATGGCGCCCGGATCAATTGTTACCGGCGTTATTATCGATATCGATAAAGACTGGATTACGGTACATGCCGGTCTAAAATCCGAAGGCGTTATCGCCATTCAGGAATTTTACGACGAAAACGGCAATTGTAGTTTACAAATTGGCGATGAAGTTCAGGTCGCACTGGAAACTGTAGAAGACGGTTTTGGCGCTACGCGTCTTTCGCGAGAGAAGGCGCAACGTGCCGAGTCCTGGATTCATCTGGAAGCAGCGCAGAAGGCCGATAAGACTGTTACCGGAATAATTAGTGGTAAGGTTAAAGGCGGGTTTACGGTTGATATCAACGGCCTGCGAGCTTTTCTGCCGGGTTCATTGGTGGACGTGCGTCCCATGCGCGAAACCACGCACCTCGAAGACAAACCGCTGGAATTCAAAGTTATCAAGCTCGACCAAAAACGCAACAACGTGGTTGTTTCCCGTCGCGCAGTCATGGAAGCAGTTAATACGGCGGAGCGGGACGAGCTATTAAGCTCGCTCGACGAAGGTGTGTCGCTCAAAGGTATTGTTAAAAATCTGACCGACTATGGCGCCTTTGTGGACCTGGGCGGTATTGACGGCCTGTTACATATTACCGACATGTCCTGGAAGCGTGTGAAGCACCCCAGTGAAGTGGTTAATGTTGGCGACGAAATAGACGTGAAAGTGCTTAAGTTTGATCGCGAGCGCAACCGTGTTTCTCTTGGTCTCAAACAGATGGGCGAAGACCCCTGGGTCGACATCAAAGGGCGCTATCCTGAGAACACCAAAGTCAAGGCTGTGGTTACCAATCTGACAGATTATGGCTGTTTTGCCGAGCTGGAAGATGGCGTAGAAGGTCTGGTGCACGTTTCCGAAATGGATTGGACCAATAAAAATGTCCATCCTTCGAAAATTGTCCAGGTTGGTGATGAAGTTGAAGTGATGATTCTGGATATCGATGAAGAACGACGTAGAATTTCACTGGGAATAAAACAATGTCACGCCAATCCATGGGATGAGTTTGGCAAAACCCACAGCAAGGGCGACAAAATCAGCGGCACCATTAAGTCGATTACCGATTTTGGCATATTCCTTGGGCTGGATGGCGCCATTGATGGTCTTGTGCATCTTTCCGATATTTCGTGGAACGAAACCGGTGAAGAAGCGGTACACAACTACAAAAAAGGCGATGAACTCGACACCGTTATTCTGGCGATCGACACCGAAAGAGAGCGTATTTCGCTCGGTATCAAACAATTGCTCGACGATCCTTTTTCACATTTCCTGGCGGAGTATGAAAAGGGCGGTATGGTCAAAGGGATTGTTAAGGAAGTCGACGCCAAGAGCGCCATAATTACTTTGGCGGATGGTGTTGAAGGCATACTTAAAGCTGGAGATATTTCCCGGGACAAAATCGAGGACGCGCGTACCGCACTTAAAGAAGGCGACGAGATTGAGGCCCGCGTTATTGGCACCGATCGCAAGAACCGCGTGATTAATTTGTCGATCAAAGCGAAAGATATGGCGGAAGAGAAAGCAGCCGTTAAGGAGCACCGTAAGCAGGAAGCTGATACTGTCCAGCCGACGACGATTGGTGATTTAATCAAGGCGCAGATGGAAAGTGGTGACAAATAGCGACTGCGTCGAATCCTCTCAATTTCCCGGTTGTTGACTATGACGAAATCAGAGTTGATTGAAAAAATAGTATCCCGACAGGATCAATTACAAGCCAAGGATGTGGAGATGGCTGTCAAAATGATCCTGGAGGAAATGACGAAGGCATTAGTCAACAATAATCGTATTGAAATACGGGGATTCGGCAGCTTTTGTTTGCACTTTCGAGCGCCGCGTCTGGGGCGAAATCCAAAGACCGGCGACACGGTAGAGCTTTCCGGAAAACATGTTCCGCATTTCAAACCAGGCAAGGAGTTACGCGAGCGTGTCAATGCGAGTATTCAGCGCAAAGCGAGCTGATATTGGTAGCGTAACCCCGTCGATAAACGACAAAGATATCATCTTTGCCGTTTTTTTTGGAGAATGGAATGCAAATATTTAAACGGGTTCTATTACTGCTTATCGTCATCCTGTTTGCCTTGATAGGGATGTGGATTGTGCAGGATAACGCCGGATTAACCGCGTTTTCACTGTTTGGTTTTGATTTAGGGGAGCAGCAGGTTGGTGTGCTGGTGTTATTCTCATTTATGGGAGGCACTGTCGCTGGTCTGGTGGTTAGTCTGATTCCATTACTCAAAAGTAAGTTGGCCCTCAGACAGTGCAAGAAGCAGTTGTTGGCGGCGCGTCTGGTGCTTAACAGGCGCTCGCACAAATTATCTTCGCCGCCGACGAAATAGGCGTGCCAGACAGAGCGTGACACAACTGACGGGTGCGGCAGTGGCAGAATCCTCGGGGTTCAAGGGCAAGTGGCGTGCGTGGCAGAATTGACGGATGGGAGCAATGACAAATTCAACGCCTGAATCTCGTATTATTGTGGCGCTCGATTACGCGAACCCTCGCGACGCTGAAACCTTTGTAGATCAAGTCGCGCCGCAGCTGTGCAAGCTAAAAGTTGGCAAGGAATTATTTACCGTTGGCGGACCCGTGTTGGTGAAAAATTTGGTTGCGCGCGGTTTCGACGTATTTCTCGATCTAAAATTTCACGATATACCTCACACGGTGGCGCAAGCGGTGACGGCGGCGGCGGATCTTGGTGTGTGGATGACAAATGTACACGCACTGGGCGGCTCGCGGATGATGATGGCGGCACGGGATGCGCTGGACCGACACGGTGGCAACTGCAATTTGATCGCGGTTACGGTGCTAACCAGTATGGGTGCAGAAGATCTTCGCGAGTTGGGCATTCAGCAGCCACCCGAGCAACTGGTGATGAATCTGGCAAGCCTCGCCAACCGCTGTGGTCTGGACGGTGTGGTCTGTTCCGGCCAGGAAGCCGAAAAAATTACCCAGGCGCTGGGCGAAGCATTTCTTAAAATTACGCCTGGCATTCGACCCACCGGCTATACAAAGGGTGACGATGATCAGCGCCGCACTTTAACACCAGCCGCAGCCATCGCAGCTGGTAGCAATTTTCTGGTTATCGGCCGCCCCATTACCGCGGCGGCCGATCCCAACGCAGCTCTGCTTGCGATCAACCGCGAGATTGGTGATGATTAGCGCGGTGAAACAGGGGCTCATTACTTTCTTTAATGCCTAATCCTTCTGCACAAGTAAACCCTGTTAAAGCACTAACCAGCACCGCACCTGGAAACACCACGCTGAAAATGGAATTGATCACAACGAGACGTGCGAATTATCGCGGTACGACACGTGCGTTTTCACCGCTGCCTTCGATGCGCACCTCCATACCGTCTCTGAGTGATGCATATGTCGCCGGTTGAGTAATGACAAGCTGTCCGCCGCTGTACATCTGGACCGTTATTCGCTGGGCGTTGTTTTTACCCAATTTACTTTGCGCATAGGTGCCCGCCAGGCCCCCTAGTACCGCGCCAGCGACGGTAGCCGAGGTACTATCGCCCGTTTTCGAACCCACAATGCCACCCGCTACTGCGCCGATAGCTGTCCCTACGCCAAGCTTGTAGTCATTATCGACCTGCACGTTTTCAAGCCGATAAATCGAGCCGTAACGATCCGAGGCGCTGCCTGTTGTACGGCTTGTTTCGCCGTACTGCGGCTCCCCGGTCACTCCTTTCGTTTGCGCACAACCGCTCACCAGGGCTGCAATCAATAGTAGCGGTGCCAAGCATACAATTATCGGATTGTGCAAATTCATAATAACGCTCCTTGATCCATGCGGCTGGGTTTATACCGAAGGGCCAACGAACAACAAGGTAAATTGTCGCTGCCTGTGTCATTGTGTAATCAAGTTGATTAAATGTTCTGTGCTCTAGCGTACGGATCTGGCGATTGAGGATCTATATTTTATCGAGCAGGAAGTTCAGCTTTATGTCTCGCTTCCACGCGGACTGTTGTCTTTGATCCGCCGCATGCGAGGCATTGGCAGTGTGGTTGCCAAACGTAAGGAAGAGAAGAGGGCAGCCCTGGTGATGGTTAACAATCAACGAACCGGGGTCGCCGGACAAAGGGGTTCCGCGCACTATTCAGTATGAATCGGGGCAGCTTTCGGTTGAACCACTGCAATTATTTTTTGCGGATGACCGCAACAACAGCGACAACGATTAAAATCACGATCAGTATCATCCATATTCCACCGGTCGCGCCCATGTGGCCAGTTCCCCAGCTTTCCATCCAATCACCTTGCATCACAGTCGTCACCGCTTGCTTGTCATGATTGCCGTTTATGGTTACGGCAGGTCGCAACAATTATTTCTTATCCTCGCAAAATGCTCCGTGCGCCGACATACATAAAGTAGAGAAAACGCCGTCGGCCATCAGCATGTTGGTACGGTCACGCTGCCGGTTCCTGTGTCCTGTAAAAAAGAGATAGCAGGAGCCAAGTTTAAATTGTTCGTGAAGCTATCGAGATGGATTCCTCTGATCGACCGCCGACTAGCTGGCCATATTGCGGCAAGCTTCGGCGCAACGACGGCACGCTTCGGCGCAGTGCTTACAGTGATCCATGTCATGCGCGCCGCACTGTGTCGCACACCAGTCGCAGATGTCCGCACACAATTTACAAATTTGCCTGGCGAACGGACTGTTGCGGGCGATCGCATCGATACACAACCGGCAGATCGCCGCGCACTCGACGCAGCACGCCGGACATTCATTTTTGCTATCCTTGCCGACCATGTGCGCGAAACAGTTGCAGCACTCGACCACGCAGTCGTTGCATGCGGCGATGCAGTCCTTGGCGTTCGCATCCAGATGATGGCTCATGGTGTAATCCCTTTGGTTGAGATCGGGCGATAGTGGCGCGCCCGTAACGCCTGCGCTGTCGAGCAGAGACTGTCTACCGTGATGTATGCTAAACCGTGGTACGACTAGTAGAAGTCTGGCCGACTGCCCGACTGCCCGACTGCCCGACTGCGCACGGACGCGCACATGCATGTCAATGTAAACGCCAATATTTAAATAGTCCGTACGCCACCGCACAGAATGCTTTTATGGGTCGTTATCACGCAGGACTCCCTGTGCTTCGGACATCAGTATTTCCTGTTGATATACCGGCCCGCCTAAATTTACGAAGCCTCGGGGTTAATGACCGTTTGACGGATTATGTAAAGCTCACCATGTGTGTTGCCGTACAGACCGCACTGAGTTTCATGTTTAATCTTGTTCACGCTAAACGTCGGATTCCGAATCCGGCCCTTTTGATACATAGTCAATATTCATTGCCAGGATAACCTCATGAACAAAGATCAAGTTAAAGGTCGTATCGAAGAAACGAAGGGGAAAGTACAGGAAGTCGCCGGCAAGGTGGTCGGCAATAAAAACCTGGAACAAAAAGGACAGATTAAGAATACCGCTGGAAAAATCCAGGGGGAATACGGTAATCTGAAGGAAGACATCAAGAAAAATCGGTGATTGATGAGTTCCAGCCTGAGCCATGCTGGGTGAGCCGCGTCCGGCTCACCCAGTACATGTGCGCGACAACGGACCGCGAATAATAAATAGGGTACTACCAAAGGTACGACGGCAGTTTATATTCGAAGCCGCGTATTAATT
>JBFJKD010000083.1:0-8563 GCA_041635095.1 Porticoccaceae bacterium | reverse complement strand
ATTATCTCAAAAAATTGCCCGATCAGCGACGCCGCATAACGGTTGAATATACCCTGATGGATCAGGTCAACGACCGTGCCGAGCAAGCCCGGGAGCTGGCGCTGTTGCTGCGAGATACACCCTGCAAAATCAACCTGATACCGTTTAATCCGTTCCCTGGTTCGGACTATCGACGGGTATCCAACAATGCGCTGCATCGCTTTAAGGACATCCTTATTCAAGCCGGGTACACTGTTACAGTGCGCACCACGCGCGGTGCCGACATCGCCGCCGCCTGCGGGCAGTTGGCGGGCGCAGTCAATGATCGCACGCGCCGTGCCGAGCGTTATAAACAGCGTGAATTGCAGGGTCAGCAACTACCGACAGGTAGCAGCGGGTGAATGGGATGAGGTTGAAAATTTCGGCGGCTCTATTGATGATCAGTTTGCTGCTGGTTAGCGGGTGTACGACCACTACCACCAGCAGCGGGCGCACCAAGTCGGCCGAACCTTCCACCAGCGATCGGCGCGCGCAGCTGCTGGCTGACCACATTCAGTTGGGCATGGGTTATCTCGGCGAAAATAACCGCGAATCCGCCCGCCATCATTTGCTCAAGGCACTGGAAGTCGACAGCCGCTCGGCCGGCGCACATGGCGGCATGGCCCTGTTATTTCAACTCGAACAGGAGTACGAGCTGGCGGACAGCCATTTTCGTAAAGCCATCAGTTATGACTCGGGGTTTACCTCTGTGCGCAATAACTACGGGGCGTTCCTGTATCGCCAGGGACGTTACGAGGAGGCCTACCAGCAGCTCGAAAAAGCGGCTTCCGACACGGCGTACGCTCGCCGTGCCCAGGTATATTCAAGCCTCGGTGCGACTGCCGCAAAGTTGAATCGGGCCGATCAGGCCCGTGACGCCTGGCTTAAAGCCATTAGTTTAAATCCCCGCCTGGCGCGACCGTATGTCGAGCTGGCCAGCCGCTATTTTGCCGACGCTGATTACGCGCGCGCCAAGGCCTACCTCGATCAGTATCACCAGTTGCACAAGCCCAGCGCCAGAAGTCTGTGGCTGGGCGTGAAATTGGAGCGAGAGTTTGGCAACAAGGATGGTGAGGCCAGTCAGGGACTCGCTTTGCGCAAATTGTTTCCTTACTCCGAAGAAGCGCTCGAATACAAGCGGTGGCTCGCCGGTGAGCGCTGACGAAAAGTCGGCGACCGTGTTTGATGCGGGGCTGCAATCCGTCGGCCTGGTGCTGCGTAAGAAACGCGGCGAGCGGGGTATGTCAATTGAGGACGTGGCGCGCCACACCGGTTTAACCCCCGGGGCGGTGAGTACCCTGGAAGCGGACGATTATGAGCGATTGCCCGCGGCGGTGTATGTGCGTGGCTATATTCGTCGTTATTGCTCATTACTCGAACTTGATCACGCACCTCTGCTAGCAACTTACGAAGCATTACAGGCCGAGTTCGAAAAGACCCGCGACAAAGGACAGCGCGTGAAAGTGAGCCAGAGTCAGGCGATGCGTAATCACTACCAGCCCGATCGACGGCGGGTCCACCTGTTGATGCTGGTCGCGGTGGCTGCGGTGCTTATTACCGCTGCCGTGGTGGTTGGCAAATGGCTTTATAAAGAGTACTCCGCGGCACTCGCAAACGGGCAATCGGCACTCGCGGCTGTGCCGGTAATGAGTGTGGTGACCGACGTGCGGGATCAGGCGTCCCTAACGCCCATACACAGCACCGCGCAAGTGCCAGCCGGTAACGAGACATTAGCAGTTGAGGTGGCGGTTGGCCCAGACTCTCCGGGCTTCGCAATAACCGATGCAACCGTTGCCGTCGAGGAAAACGCGGATGGAACGGCGCCGGGCGACATAGAGGCACCGGGCGGTGAAGTTGGCGGCGAACGTAACGAAACTTCGCCAGACGCGCCGGGACTTACACCGGCTCCCCCCGGTGCGCTTGAGCTGACCTTCGCACAGGAGAGCTGGGTTAAGGTGGTCGATGGTAACGGTGCAGTGCTGGTCATGGCGCAAAAATCTGCGGGTTCTCGGCTGTCGTTGAGTGGCCAGCCGCCTTTCAGTTTAGTCCTGGGCAATGCCCCCGGGGTGATGGTCGAATATCGGGGCGCAAGCGTTCCGCTGACGGATATTAATCCACAAACTCGTGCCGCGCGTCTGGTGGTGGGGCAGTAAGTAACTACGTATGAATGTCTATTCGCCAATCCAACGTCGCAAAACCCGCCAGGTGATGGTGGGGAACGTGGCGGTGGGTGGCGATGCGCCAATTTCCGTGCAAAGCATGACTAACACCGAGACCCTCGACGTGGTCGCTACGGTTGCCCAGATACAGAGTCTGTGCGACGCGGGCGCCGATATTGTGCGCGTGTCTGTGCCGAGTATGGCAGCGGCAGATGCGTTTGGGGAAATTCGTAAACAGGTGACCGTGCCACTGGTGGCGGATATTCATTTCGACCATAAAATTGCGCTTAAAGTGGCCGATTTGGGTGCCGACTGCCTGCGCATTAATCCGGGTAATATTGGTCGCGCAGATCGGGTTCGCGCCGTCGTTGAAAAAGCGCGGGACACCAATATTCCGATTCGCATCGGCGTCAACGCGGGCTCGCTGGAAAAAGACCTGCAACGCAAATACGGCGAGCCTACGCCCGCTGCGCTAGTAGAGTCGGCGTTGCGCCATATCGATATTCTGGAACGCATGGATTTTCACAACTTTAAATTAAGTATCAAAGCATCCAACGTGTTTATGGCGGTCGCCGCCTACCGACTGATATCTGCGCAGATCGATAACCCGTTGCACCTGGGTATCACCGAAGCCGGTGGTCTGCGTTCCGGAACCGTCAAGTCTTCAATCGGCATGGGCATGCTGTTGATGGAGGGCATCGGCGATACCCTGCGTGTATCGCTGGCGGCGGATCCAGTGGAAGAAGTAAAAGTTGGGTGGGACATGTTAAAAAGTCTGGGTCTGCGCAGCAAGGGCATCAATTTTGTCGCTTGTCCGAGCTGTTCGCGGCAGAACTTTGATGTTATCCAGACTCTCAACGAGCTAGAGCGACGCCTCGAGGATGTCACCGAGCCGCTGGACGTGGCGATTATCGGATGTATTGTCAATGGCCCGGGCGAGGCTAAAGTTGCCGAGATGGGTTTAACCGGCGGCGCGCCCAAAAACCTGCTGTATATCGATGGCAAGCCCAGCGTTAAACTCGGTCAGGAAAATTTAGTCGACGAACTCGAGCGCGCTATTCGCCACAAACTTAACGAAAAAGCGCTGGCGGCCAGTCGAATCATCGCAAAATCCTGATGAATAAATAACGAGCAATAATGTCGGAAAAAATACAGTCCCTGCGGGGCATGAATGATCTTTTGCCCGAGCAATCCCCCGGCTGGCAATATCTTGAGGCGACCGTTGCCCGATTGTTCGGTAGTTACGGCTACCGGGAAATTCGTTTTCCGCTGGTTGAAAAGACCGAACTTTTTCGGCGTTCGATTGGCGCGGTTACCGATATTGTCGAGAAAGAAATGTACACTTTTCTCGACCGCAACGACGAGAGCGTGACGTTGCGTCCTGAAGGCACCGCCGGCTGTGTGCGCGCCTGTGAACAAAACGGGTTGCTTTACAATCAGGTCCAGCGGCTCTGGTACAGCGGTGCAATGTTCCGCTACGAACGGCCGCAAAAAGGTCGTCTGCGACAGTTTCACCAGTTTGGCGCCGAGGTTTTTGGCCTGGATGGTCCAGACATTGACGCGGAATTGATCGTGATGACCGCGCGTTTATGGCGCACTCTGGGTATCGATCAACATGTTGAGCTGCAAATCAATTCCCTCGGCAATGTGACGTCCCGCGCGCGCTATCGCGAGGCATTGGTGGAATTTCTGAGCACCCGCCGAGAACTCCTCGACGCCGACAGCCAGCGGCGTCTGGATACTAATCCGCTGCGTATATTGGACAGCAAAAACGCAGATACTCAGGCGCTACTCAATACCGCGCCGACCCTGCTGGATTTTCTGGACGCTGAATCGCAACAACATTTTGCCGCGTTGCAGCAATTATTGAATGCCGCTGGTGTGCCTTACCGTATTAATCCGCGGTTGGTACGCGGGCTGGATTATTACGGCAAAACGGTTTTTGAATGGGTGACCGACAGTCTGGGCGCCCAAGGCACGGTGTGCGCGGGTGGGCGTTACGACGATCTGGTACAACAGCTGGGAGGTAAAGCAACGCCGGCGGTGGGTTGTGGTCTGGGCGCGGAGCGACTGGTGCTGTTGCTTGACGCCGTGGGAGCGCTACCGGATAGTGTCGCCCGGCAATTGGACGCCTATCTGGTCGCGGTTGGCGATGTTGCGCCAGCGGCGTTGGCATTCAGCGAACGGTTGCGCACGGCCTGTCCCCATGTGCGTCTCCAGAACCATTGCGGCGGTGGTGGGTTCAAACAACAGATCAAGCGGGCGGACCGCAGCGGCGCACAGGTTGTGCTGATATTAGGCGAGGATGAAGTGGCGGCGGGAAAGGTAACGATAAAATATTTGCGTCGCGAAGCGGCCCAGCAAACCCTGTCGGAAAGGGACGCGGTAGCACTAATGAACCGGGAGTTTGCGAGTAGTCCTTAGGCAGGTCAAACGGGCGCTGTGGATGTTGATTAGCGCCCCGGTTACGAAAAATTGAACGTTAACAAAGTTAGGGCATTTAACAAGGTGGAATTTAATTGTGGCCGATCATCTCACTGAACAAGAACAGATGGAAATGCTTAAGCGCTGGTGGAAGGAGCGCGGCGCTCAAACCCTGTTATTAGTCGTCCTGGGCGTGGGCGGCTGGTTTGGCTGGCACCAATGGCAGGATTATAGCGATAGCAAAGCCCAACAGGCTTCGCTGCTGTACGATGAAATGTTGACTCTGGCAACAGCTACGGACGAGCTGAATCCAGAGCAACGCGCCAGAGTAAACGAATTGGCAGGTGTCTTGAAAGAACACCACGGGCGCAGTCAATACGCGCACTATGCAGGTCTGGTGCTGGCGCGCATGGCGGTCCTTGATCAGGATCTGGAAGCAGCGGAAACTGAATTACGGGCGGTTATGCAAGCGGCTGATGACGAACTGGCGGCAGTAGCCGGCCTGCGACTGGCACGAGTCCTGGCGGCGCGCGGTGCGTACGCAGAGGCGCTGACGCTACTTGAACAGGACGCGCCGACTCCTCTGGCGAGTCAGTATGCTGAGGTGCGCGGCGATATTCAGGTGCTAAGTGGCGATCTCGTTGCGGCGCGCGCTGCCTATCAGCTGGCGCTCGATACCCTCGGCACGCCCGACGATAACGCCCGCGCCGTACTGGAACTCAAACTCAATCAGGTGTTGCTGGGCGATGTAACACCACAATCTGATGCGGACGTGGTTTCCGAGGAGAATGCTGAATGAAACACCTGTCGTGGCTGTTATGTGTGATCCTGCTGTCCGGTTGTAGTGCGTTGAAATTCTGGGAGAGCGACGATGCAGACGACGAGGATAGCCCCACAAAAATGGCCGAGCTGGTCAGTTTCGATGAGGAGATTACAGTGCGCAAGCAATGGCGCACCGGCATTGGTGGCAGCCAGAAAGGCTATTTAGCCACGCTGCATCCCAGCATCGACAGGCAGGTGCTGTACGCCGCGACCCACGAAGGGGCCGTACTGGCGCTGCGCACCGAGGACGGCGATAAACTGTGGCGTACCGAGCTCGACATATCGCTCAGTGGCGGTGTGGGTTTGGGTGGCGGCATGGTCCTGGTGGGCAATGCTGATGGCACGGTCATTGCGCTGGACGCAGAAAGCGGCGCCGAGCGGTGGCGTGTGGTGGTTAGCAGCGAAGTGTTGGCCGCACCCTCTGCCAATGGCGATATCGTTGCCGTGCAAACTCAGGACAGCAAACTATATGGCTTGTCAGCCGCCACTGGCGAGGTCGTATGGCGCTTCGATGTGGATGTGCCGGTACTGACACTGCACGGTACGGGTTCTCCGGTCGTCACCGACACGATGGTGGTGGCTGGCTTTGCGAGCGGTAAAGTATTTGGTGTCGAAGCCAGCACCGGCACGTTGTTATGGGAGAGCCGCATTGCCGTGCCCAAGGGGCGCACCGAACTGGAGCGTATGGTGGACGTCAATACACCGTTACTGAAGGATGATGTCATTTATGCGTCCAGCTATCAGGGCCGTGTGGGTGCGCTGAGTCGCGGCACCGGGCGCGAACTCTGGTTTCAGGAAAGCTCCAGTGTGCTGCGCCCCGGTTATGGTCTCGATCAGGTGTATGTCGTGGAAAGCGATGACCGGGTGCGTGCGTTGCGCGCCAGTAGTGGGCAGGAACTGTGGAGCAACCCGCAGTTAAAAAATCGCAAACTGAATGCGCCGGAAGTGGCGGGTGGCTATCTGGCGGTGGGCGATAGCGAAGGGTATCTGCATGTACTGTCTCAGGTGGATGGACATTTCGTGGCGCGCATTCGCGTCGACAGCGCCGGGCTGACCGTGCCGATGTCCGCCGACGGCGAGACGCTGTACGTGCTGGACAACGGCGGCGATATCACCGCTTACCGCTTCGAGAACAAATAGCGCCTGTACTTCCGCGCCCGCAGGTTTGGGCGCTGAAGTATGCTCAGCGGTGCACGCAGCTACCGGGGGGTAGTTCTTGTCTGTTTGCGCGGTCGAGAGTTTTGGCGGTGTGCAAAGTTTTGGCGGTGTGCAAAGTTAGTCTCAAGTGCCCCATTCGGGTAGAATGCGGCCTCATTCATGTATTGATACGTCGTCTACGAATCCCATGTTGCCTGTTATCGCCCTGGTGGGGCGCCCCAATGTCGGCAAATCCACGCTGTTTAATCGCCTGACCAAATCCCGCGATGCACTGGTGGCCAATTACCCCGGACTGACGCGAGACCGACAGTACGGCGAAGGGCTGCTGTTCGGGCGCCGTTTTATGGTGGTCGATACCGGCGGCATCGGCGGCGATGAACAGGGTGTGGATGCGGCGGCTGCCGCTCAATCCCGTCTCGCTATCGAAGAAGCGGACGCGGTTTTTTTTGTAGTAGATGCCCGCGCTGGACTGGCGGCGGGGGATCACGCCATTGCCGCCCATCTACGGCAGTTGGGCCGACCAGTGTTCCTGGTGGTTAACAAAATTGACGGCGTTGATCCGGACGCCGCGCTGGCGGATTTTTATGCTCTGGGTTTTGCCGATTTGTTGCCAACGACGGCGACGCATGGGCGTGGCGTTAAACAGTTGATGGAGCGTCTTTTTGCCGCATTTCCAGCAGATATAGAAATTGCCGCGCCACAAACCGCTGGCGACAGTATTCGCATTGCCGTAGTGGGGCGCCCCAATGTGGGCAAGTCGACGTTGGTAAACCGCTTGCTGGGGGAGGAGCGCGTGGTGGTGTTCGACGAGCCGGGCACGACGCGGGACAGCATTTACATCGATTACGAACGCAATGGACAACGCTACACGTTGATCGATACGGCGGGGGTGCGGCGGCGCAAAAATGTCAAATCTACGGTGGAAAAATTTTCCATCGTGAAAACCCTGCGCGCTGTCGATGATACCAATGTTGTGGTGTTGCTAATCGACGCCCACGAGGGCCTGGTGGATCAGGATATGCATCTGCTGGGCCACGCCCTCGATGCCGGGCGCGCGATGGTGGTGGCGGTAAATAAGTGGGATGGCGTTGCGCCACAGCAGCGCGAGTGGATAAAAACCGAATTGCAACGGCGTCTGCGCTTTGCGGAATTTGCCGACATACATTTTATTTCTGCGTTGCACGGCACTGGGGTGGGGAATCTGTATAAATCCGTCCAGCAAGCGTATCGCGCCGCAACCGACACGCTTAGCACTAACCGTTTAACCCGCGTCTTGCAGGACGCGGTGACGGAGCACGCGCCGCCGATGGTACACGGGCGACGCATCAAGTTGCGCTATGCCCACGCGGGGGGTCGCAACCCGCCGGTAATCGTTATTCACGGCAACCAGACCGACGCTGTCCCGGAGCATTACGTGCGCTATCTGGAAAAAACTTTTCGTCGTGCGCTCAATCTGCACGGCACGCCACTGCGCATTCAGTTGCGGTCAGGGGAAAATCCGTACGCGGACCGCAAGAATAAACTCAGCCCCGGTCAGCCCGGCAAACGCCGTCGCCCAGTGGCTCGCGCAAAAAAATAAACCGTGCGCTAACCGGCGGCGCCAGTTGCGTTTATGGTGAAGCAGGTTGGCGACGGGCCAGAAGTTTCTCTATTTCGTCCATCAACCGGTTGGCGCGGCGAATCACCGCCTGGTAAACCGCGGGAGTAGCCATATCCATCCCTGCACGATTCAGAATATCGTAGGGGTAGTCGGAGCCGCCAGCCCGGAGGATGGACAGGTACGCCGAGCGTTCGCGGTCTCCGCCCGCCAGAATTTTTTCAGTCAAATGGTACGCAGCCGCCAGCGATGTGGCGTACTGGTACACGTAAAAATTGCGGTAAAAATGCGGAATGTAAGCCCACTCCACGGTGTAGGCTTCGTCGATCTCCATAATCTTGCGGTCGTGGCCGTGGTAGCGTTTAAGCAGATCGCCGTACAGGTT
>JBFJKD010000082.1:0-8667 GCA_041635095.1 Porticoccaceae bacterium | reverse complement strand
TATTTTCCCAACCTTCGTGAACAAATAACGCGATATTTAATTGTCCATAATCACCGTTCAGAAGTTAAAGAGAAGTACTCAATTGAACATGATGATTCTTCCGTTCGTAAAGGGTTTTATAGCTCACTTCAACCTTATGAGCTTTTCGAGGGCATTTCGCGAAACCATGACTTCTACTATCCGTCATTTCGATACCTTGATGAAACAGAACTCAGTGAACCTCAGAAGCAATTTGTAGATTTTTGCAAGAGATGTTTCGAGCGTGACAAAAACGACTTTGTAGAAAGCCTTATTTGGAATGAAAACTTCTGGAAAACGAAAGAAGATCGTAAGTTTTTAAACGACATTGCCTGGAGCCTAGCTGATGACCCTCATTCGTCAATGGACGTCCCGAATCTATATAACGCTAGACGGCAATATCACCTTGAACACAACCCATCATTCTTCAAAGATGATGAGTTTGTAGATTCCCCGTATGAAGATACGGTCGATGGAAAGCTGTCCAAATTACAAGCATTGGAGTTACGTATAAGATACCAAGGAGGTTTAATATGGCTTCTAGTTATTGTGGTCGGAGTTATGGCATATCTAAACATAAATTAGGGTTTGTTTCTTACCTGCGCGATGTAAACTGGCCTCTTGATTATTGTGCTTATGCATATAATTTCAAAAACGTTGTATAACAAGGCGCTCGTTCGGATGCAAACTAAAATTAAGGGGGTCAAAATTAAGGGGGTCAGACCCCTTTCTTTTAGACCCCTTTAATTCGCCTTCCCCGGCATCGTACCCAGCCCACAATTTGTGTGCCTCTTGTCATGATTCAGACCGCGACAGTGCAACGCGCGACGCGCGGGTTTGCGAACGCCACCAGATCAGCAGCGCCAGTGCTAGCAGCGCGAGCATGGGCAGGGTGACAAACAGCATGGTCTGCCAGCCAAATTGCATCACCAGCCAGCCCGCGCTCATCGCCCCCAGCGCCTGGATACCAAACACCGTCACGTCGTTGGTTGCCTGCATCCGAAATTTCTCCTCCGCTCGATAGCTTTCCGGCAACAGCGTGGTACCACCGATAAACAGAAAATTCCAACCAATTCCCAGCAGCACCAGGCCAATCCAATAATCCGCAAAACCCAGGGGTGTAAAGACCGCTGCGACTACCGCCAGGTAGGCCAGCATGCCGCTGATAATCAACCCGCGAATCCCCATGCAACGTATCAACCAGGGCGCGATAAACGACGGCACAAACATGGCCGCGACATGGCTTTGGATAACCCACTTGGTGTCTTCAAGGGCGTGGCCGTTCACCACATGCATATGCAGTGGCGTGGCGGTCATAATCAGGCTCATGACCGCAAAACCCACCACCCCGGCACCCATTGCAGCCCACAATACCGGTTGCTTGAACAATACCCACAGCGACCGGCCACCACCGATGTGCTCCTCGGCCACGGTGGCGGGTTCCTGGAAACGTAAGAGCAACACCGCAGTCAGCGCGGTCACTATCAGCAACAGTACGAACGATCCCTGAAACGCCACGGGGAACAATGCCTGGCCGCGCGCGGCCAACTCAGGGCCGAGAAAAGCGGCCACAATACCGCCCATCAACACCCGCGATGCCGCAGTGGCCATCTGGGTTGCGTCGACACTTTCCATAGCCGCAAACCGGTATTGCTGCCCCGCCGCAAGACCGATACCGAGCACGACCAGGGACAGTAGATAGAGCGGGAAACTCGCGTATTGCAGGGCCACCATGCCAAGCACGCAACCGCCACAGGCCATCAGCATACAGGCGATGAAAACCGGTTTACGCCCGAAGCTACGCATCGCGAGCACCACCGGCAACATGGCAGCGGCGGAACCCAGCATAAATACCGCCACCGGCACCGTGGCATAGGCCGGGTCCGGCGCCAGGTGGGCGCCGATAATGCTGCCGACAAAGACCACGAAGGACGGAATGGACATACTCAGGGCCTGACACGCGGTCAGCAACCAGACATTTTTGGAGGTATCTACTGACATCAACGCTATCACCTTCGATTGTGGTTATGCGCACCTGGCGCTTTTCGATCCGCGTTTACAGTGACGTAGCCGGGCGCATTGCCGACGCTTTCTCTTTATCGCTGTAACGCTGTCCACGACACCTGATTGATTCTGCGTAAATGCGTGACGCCCGGTTGGTTACTGTGGCATTTGCTGGTCCATTTGCGCGTTGCGTTTTTCCAGATCGGTTTGGAGCTGCTCCTGCACGCCGCGGGCGCGGTCGAGTTGTTCGCCATACAGCAATTCGCCAATAGCCTCCGGCTCCGGCTGCGGTTCGCGCACCTTGCACATCACCACATACACCGGCACGACAATTAATAGTGCCAGCAGTATTTTTTTCACCTTCCCAGCCCTCTGTCACGATGCGCACGACACATATTGAACCCTGTCTGTTTTAAAGCAGGCTTGTCTTGAAGCAGGCCTGTTTTGAAGCCTGCCCACTTTGTTACTTAACCCGTTTTAAGTTGAATGCCCGGTCAACAACTCGTTTACAATATACAACTTTTTTTACCTGAGGGGGTTACATGCGGGCACAGAAATACTGGTTTTCCGTTATCACTGCGATTACCACCGGACTGCCGGGCTTCGCATTTGCAAGCGGTATGAATCTGGAGGGGTTGGGTATTCGGGCCACCAGTATGGGCGGTGCGTTCATTGCGGTGGCCGACGATGCGTCCGCCATCTTCTGGAACCCGGCAGGTCTAAGCCAGTTGCGTGGTTCCGGTCTATCCTTCGGTGTGTACTCCATGAGCCCCACTATCAGCGACCGCGATGGCGCGAGCAACAACTCAGTATTCGACGGCTCCTTCGACCCCAATAAAGGGGATACCTTCCCGGCATTTGTCGCCACCGAGCCGAAAAATTTCGATGACACGGAAGAAAACTGGCCCGGGGCGGGCACCATGCCTTCGCTTATGTATTTCAAAAACTACGGCCGTTACACTTTGGCCGGCGGTGTGTATGGAGTAGGCGGCGCATACTCCACCTACGACGATGTCATCTACGATCCGAGCAACAACGCCCGCATTCAGGCGGACGTGTTCGCGATATTCGGCGTGATGGCCTTTAACGCCTCCATCGGTTATCAGGTCACCGACCAGTTAAGCCTGGGCCTGGGCCTGGAGCTGCTGCACAGCGATTTCCGCGTGGATGTGGACAAGGACTATTTGGACCCGGGGGAATCGCCGGGAAATTATGAATACAAGGTCAAGGTGCGGGAACATGGGTACGGCTTTCAGGGTAATCTCGGCGCGCTGTACAAGGTCAATGAACAATTTAGCGTCGGTATCGATTACAAAACCGGCAGTAGTTACGACCTGGAGGGCGAAACCCAGGTAAAACTACGGGGCCCGGGCGCGCCGTTTCAGAGTAACGAAAAAACCGATAGCCGTACCGAGTTCAAGTACGCGCCCTCGCTGGGTGTCGGTTTTGCCTATCGACCCCAGCCGACGCTGGTGCTGGCCGCAGACGTCGTTGTTGCCGACTGGCGGGATTTCAAATGGATGGGCTCCACGGCCGTATACGACGAGCAGGGACCCCTGCTGCAAAATGCGGATGGCGATCCGGACTGGCGTCTTGCCTACTCCTATCATGTCGGCGCGGAGTGGCGCTATTCCAGCCGCTACACGTTTCGCACTGGTTTGATGTGGGAAGAGTCAGGCGTGCCCTCCAACTTTGAGGGCGTCACCACCACCACCATTGGCGATATTCGTATTTTGAATTTTGGCGTCGGCGTGCAACACGAAAAGTGGAAAGTGGATTATCTACTGGGCGGCATGTGGGGTGACAACAACCGCGGCGTCGAGCACTTCTGCCTGGATCTGGGCGTGCAATTTTCGCGCGCGCTGTAACTCGTATCGCTACTCACTACCGGACAAGCCCGCTATGGCGAGTCCGGTAGCGAGTTACATCACGACTATGTCCCAACTACCTGCATGGTGCCATTACTCTATGTCCTGCTCGGCAGTGCATCTGCCGAAATCCCCGTAGTTGACAACGAGGCCATCATCGGCGTGACCTTGTTTATGGGCGGCAAGACCATGCCCGATCGCGCCGTGGTGTAGAGCGTCGACCGCGCTTAACAGTTAGAAATGGAAGGGCAATTGCTCAAACAGGCATTCAGTTGCTGCCGAGAACTGCAGCACCCCTGGCTGCGCTACACCCAGACTCCTGCTAACCCAAAAGACACTGACCGCAGTGTGTAATCGACATCTCCGACTCGACCAGCAGCTCTGCCGCTGGCTGCTACCCGAAGCAACCATGCCGTAATCCGGGTTGATCGTGTGCCGTGTTACGCCCTCTCGAGGTCACATGAGTGGCGGTGCCATAGCGGCAATTTAATCAACACAGACACAAAGCAAGACCTGAGCCCCAGGGTCCCGGATCGAACCGGGCGAGAATCTGGTTTGGATCAAACATGGCGGGAACCGCCGTGGATGGTGAAAAAAGAGGGCGGACGCCACACAATCCCGGCCCCGGGGCCTATGGCTGGCTGTGTCGAGAAGCCAAACCTGGATCAGGTATCAGAAGCGGTGTCGTCCCGGCTGGATCTGGTCGTTTTTTTGCGTCGGCCAACTGCCGCGCCGGTCGGCTTGCCTTTGCTGGCGCCAGTCGCGCTTTTTGTGCTCGTGCGTGGAGCCCCCGTGGTTTTTTGCTTTGCCTTACCAGCAGTATCCGACGTTTGTTCCGCTTTCTTCCCGCGCTTGCGCGTACCGCTGGCTGGTTTTTCGCCTTTTTTATCTGCAGTTGCAGGGTCTTCAATATCGAGAAACTGCTCCAGCATGGACTTATGCATATCCACCACCCTGAGCCAGTTGCGCAAAAACAATGTGCCGCCACTGGTCATGGTGTACATGCGCTTGGCCGGTCCCGATTCGGAAGTGTCCCAAAGCGAGCTGATCAGGCCGTGCTTTTCCATCTGCCGCAAGGTGCGATAAAGGGAACCGGTGTTATAGTCCCGGACACCACTCTCCTCCAGTCGCTTTGCCAGCTCGTAACCGTAACCCGTCCAGCCCTTCATCTGCGCCAACAGGTGGGCAGTGAGCATGTCGCCGGGCAGGCGGTAAGCCTCGTTGGAGCCCCCCGCCTTTTTCCCGCTATCGTCGTCCAAGATAAGCCACCACTAAGATATTGTATTCCTGTCGGCATTGTAAACGAGAGCAGAGTCAACCATCACTCAACGCTCAACGCTCAACGCTCAACGCTAACAAAGTAAACCCTGTCACCAGGAGTTTGAAGAGGCGTGCGAACCCGGCGGCAACATCAACCCAGTCCAAATGCGTCGCGTTTGGCCAGCATGGCTTGCACGTTGACCGCCATAACCAGCAAATCGTGCAGCTCGCCGTGGCGATCCTTGACCTCATCTTCGAGCAGGGCCTCGGGTCGAAAGCCCAGCTCCTGAAACAGTTTCCGCGCGGCCGTCTGATCGGGCGTCATACGCGCGATGATTTTTTCGACGTCGTTCTCCAGGGCCAGACGGAAAACTTCCCGGGTAAGATAGCGCCCGGCACCGCTGTCGCGCTTGTCCGGTCGAACCATCACCCGTAGCTCCGCCACATGGCGGGACCAACTGTAATCACTGAAACTCAGGGTGCCATAACCGATCATCTCGCCATTTTTATCAGCGATGACCGTCACCGTGCCTCCGGCCTCGATTTTATCCACCCACGCTTCAACCACATCCGGGCGGGTTATATCTCGGCGCAAAAACATCAAATCATGTTCCGGCAACGCCTGAGCAAAAGCGAGCATACGCTGCACGTCGGCCCGGGTCATTAAATGCAATTCGGCCGCACCATTATTCAATTCAACCTGCTTCGAAAATTTTTCCAAACCCTTCTCCTTCTAGATCATCGATTTCAAACCGAGCGTGCCGCCAGCCAGTCCGCCAGCTGGGGCCACAGGCGATAGACCGCATTGCCGCCGGCAACCAGACTCACGTGGCCACCCTTGACGACAACTTCGAGTTTATCCGTGCTGCCGACCACACCAATCAGATCCTTTGAGGCATCGGAAGGGACGATATGATCGTGAACCGCAGCTACATGCAAAAAGGGGCAGGTGATTTTTTTCAGGTCCACCTTTTTCCCTTGCACCTCAAACTGACCCCTAATAAATTTGTTGTCCCGCAGAAAATGCTTGTAAAGCTGACGCGCAACTTCACCAGCTACCGGCACCGGGTCCGAAGTCCAGCGTTCAAAACGGTAGTGCGCCTTTACAAATTCATCATTGCCAACATTGTCGAGCAAGCTCATACGTCCCGCACTTTTTTGCAATGGCCGCAATGCCTGCAACATCGCATCAATCATGACCGCCGGCACGTTACCCAACTCCTCAACCAGGCGATCGATGTCAAAAATTTCCCCATCCGCCCAGCTTTTGTATAACACCATGCCACTGGTATTAGCCGGGGTAGCGAAACAGCCGAGATTCTTAAGCCCCGCTTCTGAATTCAAAGCCGCGTGCATACAGGCCATGACACCACCCAGGCAATAACCGACCATGGAATACTCGCGCTCACCACTTTCCTGGGCAACCTGCTCCAGACACTCGGGTATGTATTCGCCCACGTAGTGATCCATGGACAGGTACTCATAACCTTTACGCACCACACCCCAATCAATCAGGTAAACATCGAAACCCTGCTGTAACAGGTATTCCACCAGACTCTGGCCGGAGGCGAGATCTACGATGTAATAGCGGTTCATCAGCGACATCACCAGCACAAGGGGTACTCGATAAATCTCGTCGCACACCGGCCGATAGCGGTACAACTTCATCGTGCCACGAGCATAAATAACGTCTTTAGGGGTAACACCTAAATCCAGCTCCAGACCGTCTAGTGGTTTCAGGCCTTCGATATTTCTGGACAATACCTTTTCAACAGCCTTCTCCAGATCGTTCCTTACCACATCACCTCCACGAGTCCCTGCGCGCGCGTTCATAGCCAGTTACCTACGGGTTGCCCGGATTACTCACTGTCACCAGTGGATTCACCAGATGGTTCCTCAGTTGCTGATTCTTTATTCGATGTTTTTGTCTGGGTTTTTGCGCCGCTCACTACAGGCGGCTTGCGGGTTCTGCGCACCGGTGCTGTAGCGCCAGCTTTTGTATTGTCTGCCTGACCTGCCTGCGTAGACTGGGCAAGCTGCTTCTTCAGTTGGTGAATCTCCACGGTAAGCGCCGAAAGGGCATCCTCCACTTCGCCCATACGATCACCGACATTTAATACGTCACTGCGCGAAGGCAAATTGAGCGAAGCCAGTTGTTGGCCAACCATTTCGGTAAACATGTGATGGGCGTGCAACCATTCCTGAAAATATTTTCCGAAACGCTTACCCATGCGCTCGTCGGCCATGATTTCAGTAATTGCTTCGCTCCATTGCTGCTCTGATTTTTGATACCAGTTGCGCCACATTTTCATAGGCTCCACAAACAAATCTCTATCTTCTTCCGTCATGGCTGACTCCTGATAAATTCAATAGACCGCGATATTCCTGCCATCGCTGTCGACAAAAAAAGTTACTTTAGCACACCTTTGAACTGACTCAAGCATGAAACTTCCCGGCCCAGGCCTGCCTAGCCTGGAGGAAATTCTTCGCACCATTCTTCGCACCAAAGGTGTGCAATATTAGCTCCAGCTTCCGCTTGTTACTATGGCTCAGCAAGAATCAGGCCAAATCTTGCAAACCACAACCGGCATGTTACCGCCCGCGTGTGACAGATTTATTTCCAGCGCGTGACAGATTTATTTACTAAATCGCTCACAGCTAAATATTATCGCAACAGGCAAATATAAACAGTTAATCATTTCTGGCTCGATATTTGCCCTCCTTTACACAAATCCATACAAAACCGAAATCAACGTAGGTAACTAGATCTCCATATATGGAAAAGCTGACCCATGAAAACAGAGACGTCATCACAAAAACCTGGCAAAAATTTATTTGACATTCGATCATTTATTTGACATTCTATCTGCATTATGCATATATATACAAAGCCGGTGACCTCCCCCTTAACCCTCACCGCGCCATGGAGACTGATATGACCGAGAAACAAACAGCTAAACCCGCCAAAACCGGGAAGCAAACCACCAAACCCAAAGAGGAAAAAACGATGACCAGTGGCATAAGTTCTTTTATCGACACCCTGCTTGATAGCCATCAAACCCTTAGCAAAGCCTATTGCGACGCCCGCAAGCGCCAGATAAAATTGGGCACCGCGATGGTTGATGATGCAATACGCGCTCAGAAGCTCGGACTGGAACTGACGAAAGCGCTCGGCGAAAAGCCTACAGACTACAAGGAAAACATCACCGCCGTCATTGAGTCATTCACGCAGATGCAGACACAAACGCTGAATTTGATGAAGCTTATGATTGCCGAGCAAACTGATATGCGCGAGGAGATGCTGACTGTCAGTAAAGCCATGCTCGAAGGCTCGCAAACTAGCACCAAGGCCGCTTTGGCCATGGCAAAATCCTTCACGACTGAAAACGCCGTGACCGATATGTTCAAGAAGTCTATGAACACCATGAAGGAAGCGATCCAAAAATGACTGCTGCCTAGCGCTATTGCTATTAGCTTGCCATTTCGCAACGGCCCGGGGCCACCCCCGGGCCGGGGG
>JBFJKD010000081.1:0-8669 GCA_041635095.1 Porticoccaceae bacterium | reverse complement strand
TTTGGCCCGGGCAGCGCTTGCCGCGCAAGACGACCCTGCTTTGCAGGCGATAATGGCGCGGTTGACTCAGGTTACGGGCGACGGCAGAGGCTGGTTACGGCAACTCGCCGCAACTGAGCGGCCAGATGTCATTTACCTCGACCCCATGTTTCCGGAGCGCAGCAAAAGCGCCAGTGTAAAAAAAGAAATGGCAGTGCTGCAGGAAATTGTTGGCGCCGACGATGACGCAGATCAGTTGCTGTCCGAGGCGCTAAATTGTGCCCGTTACCGGGTGGTGGTCAAACGTCCGCGCCTGGCTCCGGTGCTCGGCGCAGCGCGCCCTGGTTACAGCCTTGAGGGGAAAAGCACCCGCTATGACATTTATCCGCTGCGTAAAATACCGGACTAGCATTGCTCACGGTTTACGTTTCGCTCGCAGCGCCAGGTAACTGCCTGCAATAATCAGTGCCAGCCCGAGCAAGCCTGTTATGGACCACCGATAAGCTTCAAAAATGGTCGAAAGCGCGAGCGCTACCACCGGGAACATCAGAAAGGCGTAGCCAGCCTTGTCGGGACCCACCAGGCCGATCAACTTCAGGTAACACACAAAAGCGATCGCCGTGCCGAATATCCCGAGGTATAACAACGACAGCGTATAGCGTGCAGTCTGTTCAAACGCGAATGGCGTGCCAGATGCAGCCAGCGCAATAAATAATGCCACGCAGCCGTAGAACAATCCCCAGGCGTTGTACGGAATGACCGGAATAGACCGGTTGGTGCCGATATAGGTGGCGGTAACGCTGCCGATCGAGGCGCACAGGGTTGCGGTCAGGGCGATCAACAATCCGGTCAGACTCTTATCCTGCAGTGACAGCTCCGACAGTTCCCCGGAGAAAAGCAAGACAATGCCGCTTATTCCGACCAGCGCTCCCCATACCACGGTGAGATTGATGCGGTAACCCAGCATCAGTCGCGCCGTAAACAGATTAAAAAATACGATAGTCGAAAACACCACGGCAATTAGTCCAGTGGTTAAAAAAGCAGCGGCCTGGTACACCAGCCAGTAGTTGACCGAAAACAGAAAAATACCGAGAAACATAAACACCAGGTGGTCGCGCAGGGCAAAGCGCAGCGCTACGCCCCGGGCGAAACACCAGGCGAATAACAGCACCGTGGCAATACCGTTGCGGTATAACACCGAGGCGCCTGGATCCACTTCGCCCAGCTGCCATTTAACCGCCAGCCAGGTCGAGCCCCAGATCAATACTGTCGTCGCAAAAAGGAAAAAAACATTCACTTACGTGAGCCTTGTATGGATTGAGCGCGATTGGCGTTGCGCAGGAGAGCGTGAACAGTCGCCCCCTGGGGCTATGCGCGAATTGTAGCTGGACGTTCAAACTATTCACTCCCGAAGTCGGGGAATGAAATTATTTTCTGGTTGCGGTGCTATCGTCAGCTTCAACCAACAATTTGCGCAATATATGTTGATAAATCTCGCTTAGCGTATCCAGCTCGGCGCAGGCGACGCATTCATTGACCTGGTGAATGGTGGCATTGACTGGCCCTAGTTCGATCACTTGCGTACCCAGAGGCGCGATAAAGCGTCCGTCGGAGGTCCCTCCGGCCGTGGACAATTGGGCGCTGAGTCCGGTCACTTCGAGAATGCTGCTCACAGTGGCATCCACCAGCATGCCCGGGGTGGTCAAAAAAGGTTCGCCGCTGTGGTTCCAGGTTATCGTGTAGTCGAGATCATGGTGGTCGAGAATGGCTTGCGTGCGATTTTGCAGGACTGGCGCAGTGACCTCGGTCGAATAACGAAAGTTAAAAGACAGGTGCAGTTCGCCGGGAATGACATTGGTCGCGCCGGTACCCGCCTTGATGTTTGAAATCTGCAGGCTGGTAGCCGGGAAAAATGCGTTGCCCTGATCCCACACTTCGCTGGTCAGATCGCACAATGCCGCGAGTGCGCGATGAATCGGATTGTCGGCCAGATGCGGGTAGGCCACATGTCCCTGTACGCCAACCACAGTTAATTCCGCGCCGAGGGAACCGCGCCGCCCGTTTTTAATGACGTCCCCCAACGCTTCACTGCTGGAGGGCTCACCGACAATACACCAGTCGGGAACCATTGACTGCGCGCTCAACCATTCGACGACTTTCACTGTGCCATTAGCGGCAATACCCTCTTCGTCGCTGGTCAGTAAAAAGGCGATTTGCCCAGGGTGTTCGGGGTAACTGTCTGCAAAGGTCTCCACGGCGGTTATCATCGCCGCCAGTGAACCCTTCATGTCGGCGGCACCGCGGCCGAACAGTACGCCATTTTCGATGGTTGGCTCAAACGGTGCGTGTTGCCACGCGACCAGAGGGCCGGTGGGTACGACGTCGGTATGCCCGGCAAAACACAGCATCGGTCCGCCCTGTCCATGAACTGCCCAGAGATTGTCGACATTATCGAAAGGCAGATGCGTCACAGTAAAACCCGCCGCTTCAAGACGTTGTGCGATAAGTTTCTGGCAGCCGGCATCGTCTGGCGTCACCGAGGCGCGACCAATTAGTTCGCAGGCGAGCTTTACCGTGGGCGATTGCCTGGCCATAGGTGCTTTAAACCCTGAGTGATAGGCGGGCTCGGGCCCGCGTGTAATTAAAAGACAGCAGTGTAGCGACCCTGACGCTAAAAGTCCCGAGGCCGGTGCTATCGGAACGCCAGGGGTGGACGAGATACTTGTGTTGAAATTCGTGGCCTTGCCCCCGGGGTTAGGCAACAATGGGTTGCGCGGGTTCGGGTTAAATTCAGGGGGAGCGATGTTCAGAATTCGCAAAATCCACGACGATGTATCAGTGGCCAATCAGCAGGCGCTACGGCAGGTCGCCGATATTATGCGCGACCAGTTTCCGCTGGCAACACCGGAAGAAATTGCAAAGCTACCCGGTCAGCTGCGCGACCCGATGAAATACCGGTTTCGATCCCTGGTGTTTGTCGCCGAGGATCTGCGCGACAAGGTCAAGGGCTTCGCGCTGTTCCTGCACATGCCGGATTTACAGTTTGGATATCTCGAATTTATCTCCGTGGCGCCCGGCACGACTGGCGGTGGTCTGGGGGGAATACTGTATGAGCGGGTGCGGGAAGAGGCGCTGTCGCTCGGGTTGTCGGGTGTGTTTTTCGAGGTCCTGCCGGACGAGCCGCACCTGCTTACCAATCCGGAGTTGCTTCCCCAGAATAGCGCGCGCCTACGGTTCTACGAGCGTTACGGCGCGCGGCCGATATTGAACAAGGAGTTCGAAACACCGGTCACCGGTGCGGAATCCAATTTGTTTTTTTTGGTGGTCGATACGTTGGGACAGGACGTTGCGATCAGTCGGCTAAAAATCCGCAAAATTGTGCGCGCTATTCTGGAGCGCAAATACGGTGCGCTATGTAGCGAAGAATATATTGCTGCGGTCGCCAAATCGTTTCAGGACGATCCCATAAAATTGCGAGAGCCACGCTACGGCAAGCGTAAAGCAGCCGTTTACGAGATCCCGAAAAACGCTCAGGCCAAACGCATCGCGATTGTTGTTAACGAGGGTCACGAAATCCATCACGTCCGCGATCGAGGTTACGTCGAAGCGCCAGTGCGAGTGGCGAACATACGCGCCGAACTCGACAAAACCGGATTTTTTTACAATGTAAAGCCCCGCAAATCGAGCGATAAACTACTTAAAGCGGTACACGACCCCCAGTACGTTGACTATCTGCGCCAGGCCTGTGAGCGTGTGCCTGCGGGCAAATCCATATATCCGGCGGTGTTTCCATTACACAATCCGCTGCGCCAGCCCCGGGACCTGGATATTCGCGCTGGGTATTTTTGCATGGATACCTTCACCCCGCTCAACAAAAATGCCTATCTTGCCGCGCGCGGCGCGGTGGATTGCGCGGTGACCGGTGCCCAGGAAATGCTGGGTGGTAGTTATTTTGCGTATGCATTGGTGAGACCGCCGGGACATCACGCGGAGCGGCGCGCGTTTGGCGGATTTTGCTATTTTAATTCCGCCGCAGTGGCCGCTCATTTTCTTAGTCGCTACGGCAGGTCGGCAATTCTCGATCTGGATTTTCATCACGGTAATGGCACTCAGGACATCTTCTATGACAGGGACGATGTGCTGACCCTTTCCATTCACGGCCATCCGAGTTTCGCCTATCCCTATTTTGCGGGCTTTGCCGATGAAACGGGTATATCCGCTGGCGCGGGGTTTAATGTCAATTATCCACTATCGGAAAAATGTTCAGTTACGCGCTACCAGCGCACACTGGAGCGTGCTCTGATACGCATTCGGACTCACCAGCCAGCCTATTTGATTCTGGCGCTGGGGCTGGATACCGCCAAGGATGACCCCACCGGCACCTGGACATTCGGAGTCGCAGATTTTCGCGACAATGGGCGCGCGGTGGGACGTCTGGGCATCCCGACGTTAATTGTGCAGGAAGGTGGCTATCGCACCCGCACCCTCGGTCAGAACGCCCGTGCTTTTTTTGAAGGTCTGGTGGCAGGTAGGCGCGAGTACACTGACAAAATGGGGGTCGCGGTGCGCAAAAAAACAAGTACAGACTGACCCGTAGTGGTGGTCGCACGGCCCAGCATGAACCATGCATAAACCTCGGCGCCAAGGTCCGGCATCAACGCAGCGGATGAATTGCGGCAGCACTAATTTCCGGCAGCACTAATTATTGGTGTGCAGCGCCTCATTCAGGGCTACCGCAGTGCGGTTCGTCAGGCATTCAATGGCCCCGCTCAGGGAGTTGCGCCGGAATAATAGGTCGGAACGGCCCGCCAGATCCCGCGCTTTTGCTTCGCCAACGGGCTGGCGCTGGTCGTCGAGTAACAGCACTTTGGTACCGGCGGTAATGTACAGTCCGGCCTCGACAATGCAGCGATCCCCCAGTGGAATGCCGATTCCGGCGTTGGCGCCCAGCAGGCATTCCTTACCCACGGAAATCACAATATTGCCACCGCCGGAAAGCGTGCCCATGGTGGAGCTGCTACCCCCGAGATCCGAGCCTGCGCCGATAAACACTCCGGCCGAGACCCGGCCTTCGATCATGCCAGGACCTTCGGTGCCAGCGTTAAAGTTTACAAAACCTTCGTGCATGATGGTGGTGCCCGCACCGATGTACGCACCCAGGCGCACGCGCGCAGTGTCGGCAATGCGCACACCGCTGGGTACCACGTAGTCCGTCATTTTCGGAAATTTATCGACGCAGTCAACGGTCATGTTGCCCCCCCTGAGGCGGGCCGCCAACTGTCGGTCGGGCAGTTCGGTAAGATCGATGGCGCCCTCGTTGGTCCAGGCCACATTGGGCAGCACGCCAAATATGCCGCTAAGATTGGTGCCGTGAGGTTTCACCAGACGGTGGGAAATCAGGTGTAGTTTCAGATAGGCTTCGGGGACCGTGGTGGGCGCGCCGTCGTCGGCGAGCAGCACGGCAACGACGGGACGGGTGCTGCCTTTCAAACGGCGCGCCAGACTCGCGAGGGTGGTTGCGCCACGGTCGTCCAGCTCTCCCGCGAGCGCCTGCAGGTGATGTTCGTCGAGATCGAAACAATGGTTTCCGCCGGAGTAATTAAGCACGTCGCCGAACGCCTCGGTAATGGTGGGCGTTGGGTTTAGCAGGGGTTGTGGGTAATACACTTCGAGCCAGTTACCTTCCTCGTTGTGCGTACCAACACCTAAACCGATACTGTACAGATGCGTCATGAGTGTTCCTGATCAGCCTTGTTGGACATTGGATGAATGAAAAAAGGACTGATAATCGGCTTCTTTGAAGCCAACCATCAGTGCACCGGTGCGCTCGACTACGGGGCGTTTTATCAGTGTCGGGTGGTCGAGTAGTATTTTTGTCACGGTGCGGCTATTTAGTTGTTGCCGGGTCCCATCGTCAAGCCGTTTCCAGGTGCTGCTGCGCCGGTTGACCAGCGTTTCCCAGTCTCGCACGGCGGCCAGCCAGCGTTGCAGATGGGCGCTGGTTAATCCGTCCCGACGCAGGTCGTGAAAACGATAGTCCACCGCGTGCTGATCGAGCCAGACACGCGCTTTTTTTACCGTGTCGCAGTTGCTGATACCGTACAGGACTGTCACCGTAAGGACTCAATCGGGAGATAGCGCGCAAGGATACCAAAAACTGCAAAACGATACAGCGCCAGATCGCATCACCACAACGACGTGTGCGGTAGACATCCTGTCGATGGAACTCTATTATCGAATTTGTGACAGCATGGCAGATGGTGACACGCTTGCGTACCAGGATTTGATCAGCTGCTAGTGTGCACCACGCCGGTGTCGAGGGCTATCGAGCGGAACTGCCACACATTAGTGCACGGCCTGCGCCGCGTATGTTAACTAAGCCATAACGACAGATGTCAATTAACTAAAACAAGAGGCATGTCCGTATGAATGTGTTTGAAGCGATAGAGACCAGACGAGCCGTTAAGCAATACGATGTAAATCATCAGCTAACGCCCGAAGAAGAAAAGTTGTTGTTTGATCTGGCGCTTAAATCGCCGACCGCTTTTAATATTCAAAACTGGCGTTTTGTCGTGGTTAAGGATAAAAATCTGCGGAAACAAATTCGCGCCGCTGCCTGGGATCAGGCACAGGTAACGGATGCCTCTCTGTTGATTATTCTGTGTGCCGATACCAAATCCTGGGAGCGGGACCCTGGTCGTTATTGGCAAAACGCCGATCCGGCGGTGCAACAATTTATGTTGCCCCTGATAGACAACTATTACCGCGGACGCGATCAGGTTCAACACGACGAAGCGATGCGTTCCTGCGGCATTGCGGCGCAAACCCTGATGTTGACGGCAAAAGCCATGGGTTATGAATCGTGCCCAATGGATGGTTTTGATTACGACGCGGTTGGCAAACTTATCAATTTGCCAGAGCATCACATCATTTCGATGTTTGTAACCCTCGGCAAAAGTACTCAGGACCCGTGGCCGAGACCGGGGCAGTTACCTGTTGACGAGGTTGTTTTGGTGGATCGTTTTTAGCGGGTGCCTGGGCGAACGGTATTAGCAGGCTTGCAGGTTTTTGAGTCAAATTTGTCAATGCTTCCCGATGCCGGGTGGGCGCGAAATGCATGCTGACGGTCATTGAAAAAATCACCGTGGGCTGTGAGGAGTGGTGTGCGTTGCCGGGACTCGACATACCTGCCATTAAGGTGCGCGTCGATTCTGGCGCCAAAACCTCGTCGCTGCACGCTTTTAACGTGCACGCGTTTAAATGTGGCGACGAACCGTGGGTCAGATTTGACGTGCATCCGCTGCAGAAAAATCGCAAGACGACCGTAAGCTGCGAGGCGCAGGTGGTGGATCGCCGTATGGTCAAGAACTCCGGCGGTGGTATTGAAAAACGCTACGTGATCAAAGTCCCCATCGCGGTGCGATCTCGCACCTGGACTATCGAGTTGACGCTGGCCAATCGCGACTCCATGGGCTATCGCATGTTGTTGGGGCGAGAAGCCATGGCGGGGCGTATGGTGATAGACCCGGAGGAAAGTTTTTGCCTCGGTGCGCCCAGCGCCAGTCGCGTGCGCAGACTGTACGGCATTCCCGCACCACTTAAAAAATCGGCCCGCTCCCAGCGTTCCGGGTGACGCGCTTACAGGGATTCTCGGGTGTGCGCAAAGAACGGGGCGTTGGACGTGCGTTGGGTGGAAACGGCGTGTCAGGCCCGTTTGCTGGCGATCGGTTTAGAGCGCAGGGGAAAACAGGTGCGGCAAATATCGCACCGGGTGCCGTCGCAGCCGCGGGCGGAACAGTATTCGCGTCCGTAAAAAATCATTTGCAGGTGCAGCGCATTCCAGTGTGCTTGCGGAAACAGACGTTTCATATCCTTCTCAGTTTGCACCACATTTTTGCCATTGCTTAAACCCCAGCGCTGGGCGAGGCGGTGAATGTGGGTGTCAACGGGAAATGCGGGTTGGCCGAACGCCTGGGACATGACCACGCTGGCAGTTTTATGGCCGACCCCGGGCAGCGCTTCGAGTGCGGCCATGTCGCACGGCACCTGGCCGCTGTGCTGTTCCAGCAATATCGCGGAGAGTGACGAAATGGCCTGGGACTTTTTCGGGGAAAGACCACAGGGCCGGATAATGTCGCGTATGGTTGCCACGGGGATACGCACCATTTTTTGCGGAGTATCCGCCAGCGCGAACAGCGCCGGAGTTACTTTGTTGACGCGTTCGTCGGTACATTGTGCGGACAGCAATACCGCGATCAACAGGGTATAGGGATCTTTATGCTGCAGCGGGATGGGCTGAGTCGGATACAGTTGGTTCAGCGTATCCTGGATAAATTGTACGCGTTCGGCTTTTAACACGGTTATGGTTCCAGAAAAGACGCGATGCGCCGCGCCGCCTCTCGACATTCTTCGACCGATGCTACCAGCGCCATTCGCACCCGATTTTCTCCTGGATTACCATTCTTGCCAGTGCGTGCCAGATAGCGTCCAGGAACCAGAGTGACGTGTTGTTGTGCGTACAGGTCGCGCGCAAACCGATCATCTGCCACGGGCGTTTGTGGCCATAAATAGAATCCGGCATCGGGTAGTTGCACCGGTAAAACTTGCGCCAGGGTTGTGATCATGACCAGAAATTTTTCCCGGTACCGCTGACGGTTTTCCCGCACGTGCTGCTCGTCGCTCCAGGCAGC
>JBFJKD010000080.1:0-8708 GCA_041635095.1 Porticoccaceae bacterium | reverse complement strand
CGGGGCGTTCTTGGCGGGAGTAATTCACTGGCGCCGCGTTAAATTCGCCGACGGTCGACATTCCGATGCGGCCACACACGGAGTTCATATCCATGACAGAACAACGCCTGACCGACATCGAGGTTAAACTCGCATATCAGGAAGACGCGATTAAAGCCCTTGGCGAGGCGGTCTATCGCCAGCAGCAGACACTGGATAGTCTGATGGAAACCTGTCGCCGCTTAACCGACTACGTCAGGGATCTGGCGGAGGATCGAGCTCAGGGCGCGGCGCGGAACGACGGAGCCAGCGAGGAGCGCGAGACACCACCCCACTACTAGCGGACAATTTTTTGTCGCGGCAGGCGCTCTTGGCACACGATTGACGATGGCGATAAAAATGACAGACAGCACTGCACAACTGATTGCCGCGGCCACCGGGCGCACCGAGGCGCACCTAGTCGCGTGGGACGACCAATGCCGGGTGCACCGGGATGTGGTGGTACCTCTAACACAACTATGTGAGCAGGCGCAGCAGGCAGGTTTTGCGTTACGCGTTGCCAGTGGTTTTCGTTCATTTGAGCGCCAACTGGCGATCTGGAATGCCAAGGCCGACGGTCGTCGTCCGGTGCTGGATCAGGTCGGCCGACCTCTGTCCGTGGCGACGCTCACTGAACGGGAAAAAATGTGGGCTATATTGCGCTGGTCCGCACTGCCCGGAACGTCTCGCCACCACTGGGGCACGGATATCGATGTCTGGGATGGGAGCGCAGTGGACGACAGTTACCAGATCCGTTTAACGGCGGACGAGTGTGCCGAGGGCGGGCCATTTTACGCACTGCACTGCTGGCTCGATCAAGCTATCGCCGCTGTACCCGGCGGATTTTTCCGCCCCTATCAAACTGACCGCGGCGGCATCGCACCGGAGCCCTGGCATCTGAGCTATGGACCCGTTGCCGCTCAGTACGAACAATGGTTGCAGACATCAGTGGTGCGTGGGTTACTCGAGGCGTCGGATCTGGCATTGAAAACGGTGGTGCTGGACAGTCTCGATGAAATTTTTGCGCGCTATGTGCGCTTGTAACCGCGTGGGTTATCGGCGATATTCCCGCAGCGATGGTGGTGTGAGGCGATGAAAGAGAAAACGGATACATTGTGGCAGACAATTTGCGAGGAGGTGCGTGACTCGGCGCGGGACGAGCCCGTACTGGCCAGTTATTTTTACACGGCGGTACTTAGCCACGACTCTCTGGAAACAGCACTTAGCAATAACCTGGCGCAACTGCTCGGCAATTCGGTAGTGTCCGCGCTGGTGATTCGTCAGTTATTTGTTGAGGCCATGACAGCCGACAGGACCATAAGTATCAACATGCGTCGGGATCTGCTGGCCCACTACGAACGGGATCCCGCCTGTGAAAAATATTCGATGCCGCTCCTGTATTTCAAAGGATTTCATGCCGTTCAGGTATACAGAGTTGCGCACTGGCTGTGGCAACATCAACGGCGCGAGCTGGCGCGCTATCTGCAAAATCAGATGTCGGAAATTTTTGCGGTGGATATTCACCCGGGTGCGACAATTGGCGGCGGCCTGATGGTGGATCATGCCACCGGTGTCGTAATTGGCGAAACCACTGTCATTGAAGACGACGTGTCCATTCTACATTCCGTCACGCTGGGTGGCAGTGGCTGCGGCGTTGGTGCACGCCATCCCACCATTCGGCGCGGCGTACTGATTTCGGTGGGCGCAAAGATTCTGGGTAACATTGAGGTTGGCGCGGGGGCCAAGGTGGGTGCCGGCAGTCTGGTGCTGGAATCTGTCGCGCCCCATACCACGGTGGCGGGTGTGCCGGCCCGTGCGGTCGGGACTCCTCGGGAAGCGCAGCCAGCACTGGTAATGGATCAACATATCAACGGCGATGAGGAGAAGAGGGTATCGTGAGTGAAGACAGGCCTGGATTACTGGGGGTGGTGGAGCGCCGCGTGGTGCACGCGGCTAGATACACCTTGCAGGGGCTGGCCACCTGTTATCGCCACGAGGAGGCGTTTCGCGTCGAGGTGTGGTTGTCATTGCTGTTGGTGCCCCTGGCGTACTGGCTGGCGAGCACGGTGCTGGAGTTTGCGCTGTTGACGGGCACGCTGGTGCTGGTAATGATGGTCGAATTACTTAATTCTGCAATCGAAGCAGTGGTGGATCGTTACGGGGAGGAACGCCACGTACTAGCGGGTCGGGCCAAGGATCAGGGCTCGGCGGCGGTGTTCTTCGCTATGCTGATTTTTGTCGGCATCTGGGGCGCAATCCTGTGGCAGCGACTGGTTGAGTAGGTGATGGGTTGAGTAGGTGATGCCTGGTTGGGTCAAACTGTTACCAGAATACGTATTGTCACCTGTTTGTCATTATCGCTGCTCACAATAGACTAGTCGTTTTTGAATAATTACCCCCGTAAATATTCCTTTATTTTAAAGTTTTGCGCTGGAATTTTTAATGCGTAGATATTGCGCCGAATTTATAGGTACCTTTGTGCTGGTGTTTGCAGGCACGGGGGCCATTGTCGTCGACGATATTAGCGGCGGCCAGATCGGGCATGTGGGTGTGGCGCTGACGTTCGGTCTGGTAGTAATGGCCATGATTCATACTTTGGGCGAAGTTTCCGGCGCGCATATGAACCCGGCGGTCACCATCGGCTTTTGGGTGGCGCGGCGTTTTCCTGCTGGGGACATAGCGCCTTATGTTGCGGCTCAGGTGGCTGGTGCGATCACCGCCAGCGCGCTGCTACTGGTGTTGTTTCCCGAGCACCGCACGCTGGGCAGCACGGTGCCTGCCGGGTCTCTGGGACAAAGTATGCTGCTGGAAATTGTCCTCGCATTCATATTGATGTTCACCATTATCCATGTGGCGGAAGGCTCAAAGGAGCAGGGGCTGCTGGCGGGACTTACGATCGGCGGCGTGGTGGGCATGGAAGCGTTGTTTGCCGGGCCTGTGTCCGGGGCCTCCATGAATCCGGCGCGTTCCATTGGTCCCGCACTGGTTTCCGGTAACCTGATCCATTTATGGATCTATATCGTCGCACCCCTGACAGGCGCGGTGGCGGCGATTTTCGTTTGCCGTTGGGCGCTGTCACCGGATTGTTGTGTGGGGCGCGGGGAGGCAGGGTGAAGGGCGTGAATAAAAATGAGGTACAACATTTGTTGTTTGTGTGCGTCGAAAACTCATGCCGCAGCCAGCTTGCGGAAGCTATGGCGCGGCGTAGTCTCCCTGCAGGCTTCGAGGTGCATAGCGCCGGTTCGCAGCCATCCGGGCTAATCAACCCCCGTGCAGTGGAGGTGATGGCGGAGCTGGGGTATGATCTGGCGATGCATCAGTCCAAAGCGCTGACGGAAGTGCCCGATATTGAGTACGCCGCGGTAATTACCATGGGATGTGGGGACAATTGTCCCTGGGTTCGAGGAAGGGTGCGCGAAGACTGGGGCTTGCCTGATCCAAAGGGTCTGCCGCTAGAAGAGTTTCGCAGGCTGCGGGATATTATTGCGACCCGCGTCTCCGACTTGTTTGAACGGCTGCACAATAACTAGACGTTTCGCACACCTGCTTTGAGCTGATTTTTTGCGCGAAGCCGTGCGGATAGCGCATAATACCACCGCTGTCTACGACCCGCCGCAAAGCCGACACCGCGCGTCGCGCGGGGAAGTTGGTTCGGTTTAACAATAACTACGATTCTCAGACCAAGCAGTGACGACTATGGCTGACGACACATTTTTTGAAGTGATTTTCCGCGGTGACATTTCCGCCGGGCAACAGCTTGCGGCCGTTAAGGCCCGCCTCAAAGCGCTGTTTAAGGTCGACGACGGGCGCATCGAGCAACTGTTTTCCGGTCGGCCCGAGGTGATAAGAAGGGGGCTTGATCAGGCCACCGCCCATCGCTATCGCGATACCTTATTAAAGGCCGGTGCGCTGGTTCAGGTACGCCAGCAGGCGGCGGGTGACGGCACCGGATCGGCACCGATCCCTGCGGCTTCAGCGCCCCCGCCGCCAGCCCCTGGGCTGGAAAATGATCCACCGGTCGCGCCCGACGCGTCCGGGCCTGAGGGAGAGTGGACGCTTGCCCCTGTGGGGGCGGACGTGCTGCGTCCCCAAGAGCGGCACCGGGTTCAGCCGGTGGTGGTAGAGAACATCGATTTTGAACTGGCTCCGGCGGGCGCGGATTTGTTGAAGCCGGAGGAGCGCAACAAGGTTGAAGCGCCAGAAATTGATGTATCCCATCTAACGGTCGAAGCGCCTGAGGAAGATAAAACGTCCTGAATTGCCGCGTTTTAGTCCGCTTGTCATACTGTAAAAACTTGTTGATTTTACCCTACTCATTTGCACTACCTTAATGTTGCCGTGCATGTTTGATATGTGTTAGCCCGATACATGCGAGCTTGCGAGTTTGCGGGCGAAGGGATACATACGCTAACGTCATACGGGTCAATGCCCCGGCATTTTTTGTAAGAAAATTGCGTAAGCGTGGCGTATGATTACCCTACAGCTGCCATTGATTAAAGCGCGTAACAGACATGCTGATGAGCCACTGCTTCGCTGACCCAGCGCCTGTGCGGTGCATCCGTAACCGGCGTTCGCCACGCAGGAGAGAGACATGGGCGTAACACTTGACGATAAATATATTCTGACCACGGGGCGCGCGTACCTCACCGGCATAGAGGCGTTGGTACGCTTGCCGATTTTGCAACGCCAGCGGGATGTGGCCCGCGGCCTGAACACTGCGGGTTTTATTTCCGGTTACCGGGGTTCACCGTTGGGCGGGCTCGACAATGCGCTGTGGCATGCGGATGCCCACCTCAAAAAACATCACATTCGTTTTCAGCCTGGGGTTAATGAAGAGCTGGCGGCCACGTCGTTGTGGGGTAGCCAGCAGGTCAATCTTTATCCAGATGCCCGCTACGACGGCGTTTTTGGTATGTGGTACGGCAAGGGTCCGGGTCTCGACCGGGCCATGGATGCGGTCAAACACGCGAACAACGCCGGAACCTCGAAGTTTGGTGGCGTGCTGGCGGTGGTGGGCGACGATCATCTATGTAAATCGTCGACGCTGGCCTTTCAGAGCGAGCAAATGTTTGTGGCCGCCACCATTCCGGTACTCAACCCGGCAGGGGTGCAGGATGTGCTGGATCTTGGCATCTACGGCTGGGAAATGTCGCGGTTTACCGGTAGTTGGGTAGGCATGAAAACCACGGCGGAAAATATGGATGCAGCGATTTCTGCCGATATCAATCCTCAGCGACTGGCTATTCAGTTACCGACCGACTTCGCGATACCCGCAGACGGTCTGCACATACGCTGGCCGGATCATCCCCTCGAACAGGAAAGGCGACTGCAGCGGTATAAAATTTACGCGGCTCAGGCTTTTGCTCGCGCCAATAAGCTGGACAGGATTGTGGTGGACAGTGCCCGTGCCCGCTTTGGCATTATCGCTGCGGGTAAAGCCTATCTCGACACACTGCAGGCACTGAGCGATCTCGGCATCGACAGTGAGTTGGCGCAAGCGCTGGGTGTGCGGGTTTACAAGGTGGGCATGAGCTGGCCCCTGGAGCCGGAAGGCATTCGGGAATTTGTGCAGGGCTTGCAGGAAGTGTTAGTGGTTGAGGAAAAACGTAGCCTGATGGAAGACCAGCTGAAGAGCATGCTTTACGACCTGCCGAGCGAACAACGCCCGCGCATCGTGGGGGAATACGACGAACGCGGTGTTCTGCTGCTGAGCAATGTCGGTGAATTAAATCCGCTTCAGATCGCGGAAATTATCGTCGCACGGTTAGCAAATTTCGGTGCCGATCATGATCTGACTGACCAGCTGTCCCGCTTGCAGGCGAAATACCATACCAGCTTGCCAGCGCCGGGCGCGCTACCGATACGTCAGCCCTGGTTCTGTTCCGGGTGCCCCCACAATACCTCCACCAAGGTGCCGGAAGGCAGTCGTGCGCTGGCGGGTATCGGTTGTCACTTTATGGCTACCTGGATGGATCGCAAAACCGAGACCTTTACCCAGATGGGTGGTGAGGGTGCGTCCTGGATAGGCCAGGCGCCCTTCACCGCGACCAAACACGTGTTCCAGAACCTTGGGGACGGCACCTATTTCCACTCGGGGATTCTCGCGGTGCGTGCCGCCATCGCGTCGGGAGCGAATATCACCTACAAGATTTTATATAACGACGCGGTGGCGATGACCGGTGGGCAACCGATCGATGGGGTGATGACCGTCGAGCAGATGGTGTATCAGTTAATTGGCGAGGGGGTGAAACGCATTGCACTGGTCTCGGACTTGCCGGAAAAATATCAGAAAAATTTTCCACGTTTCGCCGGGCTAAGTATCGATCACCGCGATAACTTTGACAGTATTCAACTGGAGCTGCGGGAATTACCCGGCACCACCGTTATTATCTACGAACAAACCTGTGGTACGGAAAAGCGTAGACGACGCAAACGGGGATTGTTGGTCGACCCACCAAAACGGGTGTTTATCAACGAGCAGGTGTGCGAGGGTTGTGGCGATTGTGGCGTGCAATCGAACTGTCTTGCAGTCATTCCCAAAGAGACCAGCCTTGGGCGCAAACGCGCCATTGATCAAAGCGCCTGTAATAAGGACTTTTCCTGCCTCAAGGGTTTTTGCCCCAGCTTTGTCACTGTCCACGGTGGTCAGCTGCACAAAAAGAGCGCGGCCTCCGGCGAGGTATTGTTTGCAGAGCTGCCCGAGCCTGTTCTGCCCGATCTGAGCCAGCCGTACAGCATTTTGTTGGCGGGTGTGGGTGGCATGGGCGTGCTGACGGTTGGTTCGATTATGGGTATGGCGGCGCATATCGAAGACAAGGGGTCGGCGGTGCTGACGCAAACGGGATTGGCGCAGAAATTTGGTGCCGTCACCAGCCATGTGCGTATCGCCCGCAGCCAGGAAGATCTGCACGGGATGCGTGTACCCGTGGGTGGCGGCCAGTTGCTGTTGGGTGCCGATCTGGTGGTTTCCTCCGGCGCGGATTCACTGCTGCGCATCGCCAGCGGCGCCTCGGCGGTGGTTAATAATCACGATTCTCCGACTGCGGAATTTACTCACAATCCCGACGCACCGTTTCCCGAGCAGGCCATGGAAGCGGCGATTCAGGGAGTCGTGGGCACCGATCGCGCGCACTTTATGGATGCTACGGGGCTCGGTACTGCACTACTGGGCGACGCTATTGCGGCCAATCTCTTTTTGCTTGGGTTTGCCTGGCAAAAAGGTTTGGTGCCAATCGGTCGGCGCGCGCTGGAGGAGGCGATACGTCTGAATGGCGTGGCTGTCGAATTAAATTTGAAAGCCTTTTTGTGGGGCAGGCGTTACGCCGAACACCAGCAACAGGTGACTCAATATGCGGGTATTACACCGACTCCCGCAGCTTCCAGACCGGAAACGTTAGCGGAAGTAATTAGCGATCGGCGTACGCGGCTGGTGTCTTATCAGAACGAAAATTATGCCCGTCGCTATGCTGCGCTGGTGGCGCGAGTCGATGCGGCGGAGCGCCAGCTTGCCGCCGGGCAGAATAAAACCCTGGCACTGGCGGTCGCTAAAAATTACTTTAAATTGCTGGCTTACAAGGACGAATACGAAGTGGCGCGGTTGTACACTAACGGCGAGTTTACACGTCAGCTTGCCGCGCAGTTTGACGGTAACTATAAGTTAAGTTTTCACCTTGCGCCGCCATTGTTGTCACGGCGTGACCCGGTGACCGGGCACTTGCGCAAGCGCGAATTCGGCCCCTGGATATTCGGTGCGTTTCGCCTGCTGGCCAAGCTAAAATTTTTGCGTGGCACCGCCTGGGATGTCATGGGACGCAGCGCGGAGCGCAAAATGGAGCGACAACTGATTGTTGATTACGAAGTGAAAATTGACGAGGTGCTGGCGACCTTAAACGCAGAAAATTACGCAGTTGCCGTGGAAATTGCCGCCTTACCGGAATTTATTCGCGGTTATGGCCATGTTAAGGACAACAACGTGGCTGTGGTTGCGCGGCGCGGTGAAGAACTGAACAGGAAATATGTTGGCGACCAAACACAAGTCGTAAAAATACAGGAAGTGGCGGACGCAGTGCACTGAATAAAAATAGCCAGGCAACGTGTTTGTCGATACCGGTGTCCCAGGTATCGCGCAAGGCGTTGCAATTCACGAGATTATTAACTCCATCTGAGGAAAGAGCGAATGACTGAATCGATACAGGCGGTGCATAACGGAATAGTGAGAAACAAAGTAGCGGTGGTGACTGGCGCCGGAGGTGGTATCGGCCGCGCTGCCTGTCTGGTGTTTGCTCGAGAGGGTGCGAGCGTCGTGGTTGCCGATATTGATGCCACGTTGGGACAGGAGACCGTAGATGCGGTGATCGCGGCAGGTGGCAAGGCGGTGTTTGTGCGTTGCGATGTGAGCAAAGCGACCGATGTGGAAGCGCTGGTACAAAAAGCGGTGGATACCTACGGACGTCTGGACTGTGCATTTAACAATGCTGGCGTGGAGGGCGACTACTCGCCGTTGGCGCAAGCCACGGAAGAAAATTTTATGTTGAACTACCGCGTCAATATACTTGGTGTATTCCTGTGCATGAAGTATCAAATTCGCCAGATGTTGATCCAGGGCGGTGGTGCGATTGTCAATACGGCGTCTGATGCCGGTCTGGTTGGGGTGAAGAATCTTGGGCAGTACTCAGCGGCTAAACACGCGG
>JBFJKD010000079.1:0-8831 GCA_041635095.1 Porticoccaceae bacterium | reverse complement strand
GGTATAGCTGGACACATTAAATTCGCCGTAATCGGTTTTGGAATAGGACACCCTGGCGCCCGCACTGACCCCATCGGTGGTGAAATAGGGGTCGGTAAAGGACAGGGACATATTGGTGCGGTAGGAGCTGCGACTCAGACCAAGGGCCACATTATTACCGGTGCCCAGAAAGTTTTTCTCCTGTAAATTACCGCCCAGCACGATACCGGTGCCCTGTGCAAAGCCCACGCTGGCGCCGACACTGCCGGAAGGCTGTTCTTCCACGGTGTAGATAACGTCAAGCTGATCGGCAGTGCCGGGCACTTCGCGAATTTCCGAGGTGACTTCCTTAAAATGGCCGAGGCGTTCGAGACGCACCTTGGAACGATCGATGGCGGTGGTGGAGGCGGACGCGGATTCCATCTGGCGCATCTCCCGCCGCAGAACTTCGTCGGCGGTTTTGGTGTTGCCGCGAAATTCGATGCGCCGCACATAGGCGCGCTTGCCGGGTTTCACAAAGAAGGTGACCTTGGCGGTTTTGCCCTCTTCCTTGACCTCGGGAAAGCCTTCCACCTCGGCAAACGTGTAGCCCTCTGCGCCGAGGCGTTTGGTAATCAGTTCGTTGGTGGAGGTCATCAATACCTGGGAAAATGTCATGCCCTCGCGCATCAGAATCAGGCGTCGAATATCTTCCTCGGACAGCACCAACTCGCCGGCCAGCTCCACTTCATCAACCGTATACACATCCCCTTCGGCGACATTAATCGTAATGTAAACCGTATCCCGCCCCGGATTTATCGACACCTGGGTGGAGTCGACAGCAAAGCGCATATAGCCCCGATCGAGATACCAGGACTGTAACCGCTCCAGATCGCCAGACAGTTTCTCGCGGGAATATTTGTCGTCGTTATAAATCCAGGATAACCAGCCAGTGGTTTGCAATTCAAACAACTCAATCAACTGCTTTTCTTCGAACGCGTGGTTGCCAACAATATTGATGTGCTTAATGGCAGCCACTTGCCCTTCGGCGATGGTCAACTCCACAGCCACCCGGTTACGCGGCAATTCCTTTACCTGCGCATCCACCGTGGCACCGTAGCGACCCTGCGACACGTACTGGCGACGTAGCTCCTGCCCCATGCCTTCGAGAATCGCCTCGCGAAAAATCTGACCTTCGGCCAGACCGTTGCTGCGCAGCGCCTTCAACAACTCTTCGGTCTCAATGGCTTTGTTCCCGGAGATGTTGATTTCCGCAACAGCCGGCCGTTCCTTCACCCCGATCACCAGGACGTTGCCATCGCGCCCCACCTGCACATCGTCAAAAAAGCCGGTGCGAAACAGCGCACGCACGACGTCGCGTACACCTTCGTCATCGATCAGGTCCCCGGCGTTTACGGGCATGGACGCAAACACAGTGCCCGCCGATACCCGTTGCAGCCCATCGATACGAATATCTTCAATCTGAAAAACGTCGGCGCGAGCAAAAACTGGCAACAAAACCAGGGACAACAGAACTAATAGTCGTTTCATGGAGAACCAGCGAACCCTATTGTGGTGATTATTCATTCAATGGCTGGTCACAGCCGCAGCAGGTCATTGTATAGGGCCAACACCATCAAACCAACAACCAACATCAACCCGATCCGGTATCCAAACTCCTGAACCTTATCGGACACCGGACGGCCTTTCACCACTTCGACCAGGTAATAAGCCAGGTGCCCCCCGTCCAGCACGGGAATCGGTAATAAATTCAACACCCCAAGGCTCACGCTGAGCAATGCCATGAACTGCAAAAATGGGCCCAAACCGTACTGCGCTGAAGCGCCCGCCACTTTAGCAATGGTAATCGGGCCGCTCAAGTGCTTGACAGAAATATCTCCGGTAATCATTTTCTTGATCGAGCTGAGAATCAGCGCGGAGGTTTTCCAGGTTTGCTGCCCAGCGCGCACCATTGCTTCCACCGGCCCATACTTCATCTCCCGAAACAAATCTTCGGGCCACTGTGGAACCACCACCGACATGCCTACCTGTCCGATGTCACTACCGTCCTCTGCCGCTACCCGCTTGGGGGTGACGGTGGTTATAAATGTTTGCCCATCCCGTTCCACCGTCACATCGATAGCCTGAGCAGGGCGCTCGCGTACGTATTCCACCCAGGCGTGCCAATCGCTCATCGCCATTCCATCGGCGGCAACAATCAGGTCGCCACTGACGATGCCTGCGATAGCCGCCGGATCCCCCGCAGTCACTTCGTCGGCAACCGGGATGACCAATGGCTGGTATAATTTTAGACCGATGCTACCGATCGGATCCGGATTATCCGTGTCCACATCCCACTGCTCCAACAGACCTTCACTGTCGTAACGTAGCGACGAATCCGGGTAAATCACGGTAAAACGAATGGCGCCGCTATCGCCGATACGATGTACCAGTTGTTCACCGAGCGCCTGCCAGGTGGGCGTCTCGACACCGTCGACCGCCACAATTTCCTGACCAGGTTCCAGTCCTGCGGAAGCCGCCACAGAACCCGGCGCCACCTCGCTGACAATCGGCGCGACCCCCTGCGTGCCGAGCATAAACACCAACCAGTAAGCGATCAGCGCCAGCACAAAATTAGCCAGGGGGCCAGCGGCGACGGTAGCAATGCGCGCTGTTACCGGTTTGCGATTAAACGCCCCCGACAGGTCTTCGGGCGCAACCGGCCCTTCCCGCTCGTCCACCATTTTGACGTAACCGCCCAGAGGCAGGGCCGCGATCACAAATTCCGTGCCCAGCTTGTCGCGCCAGCGCAGTAACGCGGGGCCAAAACCGATGGAAAACCGCAGGACTTTGATGCCGCACCGACGCGCCACCCAGAAGTGGCCGAATTCGTGAAAAGTAATTAATACGCCCAGCACGACCAGGGTGTAAAAAATCATCTGTACAACAGCCATAGAGTTTTACCTGATCAATCCAGATTAATCTTTAATGTTTGCGCAGCTACGCGCGGCCAGCTCAGGCAATCAGGGCCGTCGCTGTGCGCCGCGCCTGCGCATCGGAGGCTTGGACTACTGCCAGGTCCTGCGGTTCACTCGCCACCCAGCTGTGCAGAATTTCTGCAACGATTTCGGCGATCCTGCAAAAACCGATTTCACCATTGAGAAATGCGGCAACCGCCACTTCGTTGGCGGCATTTAGCGCCACCGGAAAATCCTTGCCCGCCTCTGCGGCTGCCCGCGCCAGTCCCAGACAGGGATAACGCGCCTGTTCAGGTGCGCTGAAATTCAATGCGCCCACCGCTATCAAATCCAGGGGCTTAACTCCGGACTCCAGACGCTGTGGCCAGTCTAACGCATGCGCGATCGGGGTGCGCATATCCGGGTTGCCGAGTTGCGCCAACACCGATCCGTCAATGTACTCCACCAGCGAGTGCACAATACTTTCGGGGTGAATGACAATATCCACCTGGTGCGGCTTGACATCGAACAACCAACAGGCTTCCAACAGCTCCAGTCCCTTGTTCATCATGGTCGCCGAATCCACCGAAATCTTGCGCCCCATGCGCCAGTTAGGGTGCGCGCAAGCCTGATCGGGCGTCACCACCGGCAACTGTTCAAGCGCCGTTGCACGAAAGGGGCCGCCGGAGGCCGATAGCAGAATACGTCGTATGCCCGCTGCCTGGGGATCGCCCCGATAGCCGGGCGGCAGGCACTGAAAAATCGCATTATGCTCGCTGTCAATCGGCAGCAGCGTTGCGCCGCTAGTGCGCACCCCCTGCATAAATAGTGCGCCCGCCATGACCAACGCTTCCTTATTGGCCAGCAGTACCCGTTTGCCAGCGTGGACGGCGGCCAAGGTTGGTACCAAACCCGCACTACCCACGATCGCCGCCATAACTGTACCGGCGTCGGGGTGCGCCGCCACTTCTACCAGGCCTTCCTCACCCCACAACACTTTGGTTGCAGTTGCACCGGGCGCGTTTTGCATACTCTCCACCAGCCGGTGCGCATCCTGCTGATTGGCAACCACCGCATAGCGTGGCTGCCACTGGCGACACTGTTGCGCCAACAGGTCGATGCGCGTGTGCGCCGTCAGCGCAAAAGCGCGGAAACGATCCGGGTGACGCGCCATCACATCCAGCGTATTAACGCCAATGGACCCCGTTGCGCCGAGCACAGTAACCTGTTCCATGACTTACAATCTATGGTCGAGCATCAGGTAAAACAAGGTAAATACGGGTAGCGCGGCGGTCAGGCTATCGAGACGATCCAGCAAGCCGCCGTGCCCCGGTAAAATAGTGCCACTATCTTTGACGCCGCGATGACGCTTGAGCATGCTTTCCAGCAGGTCGCCCAGCACTGACGCCAGGGCGGTCACCAACGCCACCCCTGTCCACGGCAGCCAGGCCTGCACATCGAGTTCACCCCAAATTCCCAGTACCGCAATAAATACCGCTACACTGACGATACCACCCAGCACCCCTTCCCAGGTTTTACCGGGACTCACCGCGGGCGCGAGTTGATGTCTGCCGAACGCGCGCCCGGTAAAATACGCGCCGATATCGGCCAGCGCAACAATCAATACCACTGTCAAAACCAGCCAGGGGCCCTGGGGCTCGCCAACCAGTACGGAAATTGCCAACCACACAGGTGCCAGCACCAGTATCCCGACGCCCAGGCACACAACGACATTACCCCACAGCACGGCGCTGCTGGGATAACCCTGCACCCACAGTAAGGCCACTGCCCACCAGGCCCCAGCGACGAGTAACAGGGGTAACGCGACCTCTTTGTTCAGGCCGCTACTGGGTAACTCCCAGCCACTGAACAACCACACCAGTAGTGCCAGCAGCGCTATCACATACGCCGCGCGCGCAGTGGCCCTGCGCAGTCCGGCCAGCGCACCCCACTCCCAGGCGCCATACGCGACCACGATAGCCATAAGCGCGGAAAATCCGAGGGGTGGCAACAAAAACAGCGCGGAAAGAAAAACCAGGGCCAGGACGACAGCGGTCGCTACCCGCAATCTAAGCACTCTGACGCTCCGCCACATCATGGGTCAACCCAAAGCGCCGTTGCCGCTGGTAATAATCCTGCACTGCCTGTTCGAGCGCGGCACTATCAAAATCGGGCCAATAGCACTGGGCGAAGTAAAATTCGGTATAGGCCATTTGCCACAACAGGAAATTACTGATGCGCTGTTCACCAGCGGTGCGAATACACAGATCTGGCATCGGCAGGTCGCCGAGACTCAGGTGGCTCGCGAACAGCGCCTCGTCAATTTTCTCGCAATCCAGCTGTTCATCCCTGACCAGGCTAGCCACTTGCCGGGCGGCCTGCAAAATATCCCAACGACCACCGTAATCCACCGCCAGTACGAGAGTAAAGCTGCCACTGGCGGTGGCTTGCTCCGCGTCGGCAATCAATTTTTGCAAACGCGCACTAAACCGATTGCGCTCGCCAATCACCCTCAGGCGAATATCGCGACGACACAATTCGCGTGTTTCTTTTTTCAGGTAAGACGCAAACAGGGACATCAAGGCACCGACCTCGGCGGGCGGGCGCTGCCAGTTTTCGCTACTAAATGCGAACAGCGTCAGTGTCGAAATTTTATGTTGCTGACAGGCATCGAGGATACCGCGCACTTTTTCGACGCCGGCATTGTGTCCAGCCACGGCACCTAGCCCGCGCGCGCGCGCCCAGCGACCATTGCCATCCATAATGATAGCGACGTGCTGCAGGGGATGGCTGCCGGCGCAGGAGTCAGTGGTTTCTGCCATGGTAATTTCCCGGATGGCGTACTAAATTTCCATCAAGTCGCGTTCTTTCGCCGCCAGAACTTCTTCAATTTTCGCGACGTAGCGATCCGTTATTTTTTGCACGTCTTCCTGAGCGCGGCGTTCCTCATCTTCGGAAATATCCTTTTCCTTCAGCAATTCCTTGATATCGGACAACACATCGCGTCGAATGTTGCGCACCGATACGCGGGAATTTTCCGCCTCGTGTTTGGCCTGACGGATGTAGCCTTTGCGGGTTTCCTCGGTAAGCGCTGGCATGGGGATACGAATGACCATGCCCGACGTCGACGGATTGAGACCCAGATCCGAGCGCATGATGGCTTTTTCAACTTCCACCACCATCGCCTTTTCCCAGGGTGCCACCGACAGGGTGCGCGCATCAGTCGCAGTGACAGTCGCCACCTGATTAAGTGGCGTGTCATTGCCGTAGTAGCTCACGCTGATCCCGTCGAGCAGGCTTGAGTGTGCTCTTCCAGTGCGAATTTTATTAAACGCCTGCACCAGCGCGTCCACTGTTTTGCCCATACGCTCCTGGGCGTCCTTTTTTAATTCATCAATCATGCTCATGGCTTACGCTTCTTCAATCAGTGTGCCTTCCTGCCCACCCACCACAATACTGAGCAGGGCTCCCGGCTTGGACATGCGAAACACCCGCACCGGCATATTGTGTTCCCGGCACAGGCAGATGGCGGTTAAATCCATCACCGCGAGTTTTTTCTCTAAAACTTCATCGTAGGTTAAACGCGGAAAGAGCGTGGCCGTCGGATTTTTCAGCGGATCCGAAGAATAGACGCCGTCCACCCGAGTGGCCTTGAGCACCAGTTCTGCATCAATTTCGATGCCCCGCAGACAGGCCGCTGAATCCGTGGTGAAAAAAGGATTGCCGGTACCCGCGGCAAAAATTACCACCTCGCCGGCCGCCAGATAATTCAACGCGCGGCGGCGATCGTAGTGTTCGACTATGCCGCTCATCGGTATCGCCGACATGACCCGCGCCGAAATATTGTTGCGATCAAGGGCGTCGCGCATCGCCAGCCCGTTCATAACCGTGGCCAACATGCCCATATGATCGCCCGTGACACGCTCCATCCCGGCGGCGCTCAACGCCGCGCCGCGAAACAGATTGCCACCGCCAATGACTAACCCCACCTGTACGCCGATGCCGATTAGCTGACCAATTTCCAGCGCCATTCGATCGAGCACCTTGGGGTCAATCCCAAAGTTCTCTTCGCCAACCAGCTCCTCGCCACTCAGCTTAACCAGAATACGCTTGTATTTTTTGTCCTTGGCGGCTTTGCTCACCGGCATACTCTCCACACGACCTGCGGCTGGCACGCGCCAGCCGCAGTCACGTCATTTTTGCGAACTGACCTGCGCGGCAACCTCGGCGGCAAAGTCGACGGCCTCGACCTCGATACCTTCACCTACCTCGAAGCGTACAAATTCCTGCACATCGCAGCCGGCATCCTTCAGCAGCTGGCCTACCTTGACATCGGGGTCCTTGACAAAAGGCTGCTCGACAAGACTGACTTCGGCCAGAAATTTGCTCACCCGGCCGGCCACCATTTTCTCCACTATTGCGTCCGGCTTACCGCTCTCGCGGGCCTGCACAACATAGATTTCCCGCTCTTTCTCGAGTAAATCCTGGGGCATATCCTGCGGTTTTGCAACCTGCGGATTGACCGCCGCAACGTGCATCGCGATATCTCTGGCCAGTTCCGCGCTACCGCCGGTGAGTCCCACCAGAACCGCGATACGATCGTTACTGTGCACGTAACTACCCACCACCGCCGCCTCTACCACCACGGCCCGGCGCACATTGATATTCTCGCCGATTTTCTGCACCAATGCCTCGCGCGCCGTTTCCAGCTCGCCTGCCATCAACGCCGCAACGTCGCCCGGCCTATCCCGATAGGCGTGCTCAAGCACCGTTTTTACAAATGCACGAAAATTGTCGTCACGAGCCACAAAGTCGGTTTCAGAATTGATTTCCACCAGCACACCGAGGCGGCCATCGTCGGACACCTTGATGGCCACCGCACCCTGAGCGGCGATGCGCCCGGCCTTTTTAGCGGCTTTCATACCGCTGGATTTGCGTAGATTTTCAATCGCCAGATCGATGTCCCCAGCGGTTTCCACCAATGCTTTTTTGCATTCCATCATGCCCAGGCCGGTGCGCTCGCGCAGCTCTTTTACCTGGGATGCCGTAATCGTCGTCATGCTTACCTCTCCTCTTTCCTGCAATTAGTAAAAAGGGGGCCGAGCCCCCTTTTTTGGTCTAGAACACACTCGTCATTGCCCGCCCTTCCCAGGCTGGACAAAAAGTCCCGTTACTCCGCACCCGCGACGTTTTGCTCCTGCGCTACTTCCGCCACCGGGACCTCAGCGACGACTGCGTCGTCAGTCACTTCGACAAACTCGTCCTTGGCGGAGGGTCCGCTGGCACCCTGCGCTTTGCCTTCGAGCATCGCGTCAGCCATCGCGGTCACATACAACTTAATGGCGCGAATAGCGTCGTCGTTGCCAGGAATAACCACGTCGATACCATCGGGATTACTGTTGGTATCCACGATACCGATCACCGGAATCCCCAGCTTGTTGGCTTCCTGCACCGCAATGCGTTCGTGATCCACGTCGATAACGAACAGTGCGTCGGGCAAACCACCCATATCCTTGATGCCACCGATGGAGCGCTCCAGCTTCTCCATCATACGTATACGCATGAGGGCTTCTTTCTTAGTTAATTTTTCAAACGTACCGTCCGCGCTTTGTGTCTCCAGCTCGCGCAACCTGCGCACCGAGCCGCGAATAGTTTTGTAATTGGTCAACATGCCACCCAGCCAGCGGTGGCTGACATAGGGCATACCAGCGCGTTCGGCCTGTTCCTTGATGGCCTTTTGCGCAGCGCGCTTGGTGCCAACAAACAGCAGTTTGTTGCCATTGGTGGCCAGCTTGCGAGCCATCGCCAATGCGTCGTTAAACGCGGGGACGGTCTGTTCGAGATTGATGATATGGACTTTGTTGCGGGCCCCGAAGATGTAAGAATCCATCTTGGGGTTCCAAAAACGGGTCTGGT
>JBFJKD010000078.1:0-8869 GCA_041635095.1 Porticoccaceae bacterium | reverse complement strand
TGGGATGGCCAAGGCCAAATATTATTTGCTGACGGCAGAATTTATTACCGGTGTCGAGGCGGAACGCATGGGGTTGGTCAGTCTGTGTGCGCCTCAGGACGAGGTGTTGCCGCGCGCCCTGGAAGTCGCCAACAAACTTGCTGCGGGTAGCCAACCGGCGATCCGGGGCACAAAAACTACCCTCAACGGCTGGATTCAACAGGCTGCGCCAATTTTTGAAAATTCCTTGCGCATGGAAATGTTGTGCTTTCTCGGCGCGGACGCAAAAGAGGGTGTCGCTGTAGTTAAAGAAAAGCGCCCGGCCAGGTTTCCGTCGGCGAAAAACTAACCGCGCCTGGGCGTAAAGACCAAAAGCCAGCGTTAATCACGTTGGCTTTTACATTGTATATGTCCCGTTGCGATGCAGCGGGCGCGTTATCAGCGCAGTAAGTTGGACAGTTTCGGATTGGGTTGCTCGGCTTTTTTGTACAGCAGCGCGACATGGCCAATCGTCTGCACCACCTCGGCACACAGGTCCTTTTCAATAGTTGCCAGCGCCGCCTGTTTTGCCGTTTTGTCGCCCACCGACAATTTTATCTTGATCAGTTCGTGATCCGCGAGCGCACGGCTAATTTCGTTGACCACGCCGGGCGTCAGTCCCTTGTTGGCCACCGTCACCACCGGGCTGAGATTGTGACCAAGACGGCGCATATGTTTCCTGTTGTCGTTGCTCAGTGGCATACAATGGACCTCGTAAAAAGGCGATCATTGTAGCGATAAACAGGCTACTCGAATACTGTTGGAGCACCCCATGGCTAAATCCAGAAGTAGCGGACGCTGGCTGCAGGAGCACGAACGAGACCCGTACGTGCTGCGCGCGCGCCGCGAGGGATACAGATCCCGGGCCAGTTATAAATTGCTGGAACTGGATACGAAAGATAAAGTGTTGCGCCCTGGTGCTGTCGTTCTGGATCTCGGCGCGGCTCCGGGAGGCTGGACGCAGGTCGCAGCTACGCGCGTGGGTGCAGCCGGTCGCGTTATTGCTACCGATATTCTGCCCATGGATTCCCTTCCGGGCGTTGATTTTGTGCAGGGGGATTTTACCGAACAGGATACCCTGGATCGGGTGTTAGGGATTCTGGGTGGTACGGGGGTGGACCTTGTAATATCCGACATGGCACCCAATATGAGTGGTATGAGAGCGGTGGATCAGCCGCGCGCCATGCACCTGGTCGAGTTGGCGATGGACGTGGCCAGCCAAGTGCTCAAACCAGAAGGGATCTTCCTCACCAAGGTATTTCAGGGTGAAGACTTCCAGCATCTGCTCATGCAGCTGCGTCAGTCCTACAGAACCGTCGCCAGCCGCAAACCGGAAGCCTCGCGGGCCCGTTCGCGAGAGCTTTACTGGGTGGCGAAGGGGTTTCGAGGCGGCTGACAAAACGGTCGTCACCGGGAAAAAGGGTTATACTGTTGGGCATGCAAGCGACAGCTGACTAGTGGTCGGCGCGAGGATAATCTTTTGAGTGAAATGGCGAAAAACCTGATTTTATGGCTGATTATCGCAGCTGTTCTGATGTCGATCTTCCAGAATTTCAAGGAGGGTCCAGAACCGAACACCACCACCTATACCCGGTTTGTCGATGAAGTGCAGAAAGGCCGCGTACGCGGCGTGGTTATCGAAGGCCTGATTATTGAGGGTGAATTTGAAGATGGTACGCGTTTTCGAACGGTAAGGCCGGATGTTTACGATAGCGGGCTGATGAACGACCTGCTCAATAACAACGTCATCGTAGAAGGGCGCGAACCCAAAAAGACGAGCATCTGGACCCAGTTGCTCGTGGCGGCGTTCCCGATCTTGCTGATTGTCTTTATTTTTATGTTCTTTATGCGTCAAATGCAGGGTGGAGCTGGCGGTGGCCGCGGTGGCCCCATGGGTTTTGGCAAAAGCAAGGCTCGGCTACTGAGTCCCGACCAGATCAATACCACGTTTGCCGATGTGGCCGGTGTCGATGAAGCCAAGGAAGATGTGCGCGAGCTGGTGGAATTTCTAAGCGATCCGAGCAAATTCCAAAGCCTCGGCGGACGCATTCCCAAAGGCGTGCTAATGGCCGGCCCACCGGGCACCGGTAAAACCCTGCTTGCCAAGGCGATCTCCGGGGAAGCAAAAGTGCCATTTTTCTCCATTTCCGGCTCCGACTTTGTGGAAATGTTCGTGGGGGTGGGTGCTTCGCGGGTGCGCGATATGTTCGAGCAGGCAAAGAAGCAGGCACCCTGCATTATTTTTATTGACGAGATTGATGCAGTGGGTCGCACCCGTGGTGGTGGCTGGGGCGGCGGCAACGACGAGCGCGAACAGACCCTCAACCAGTTGTTGGTGGAGATGGACGGCTTTGAGGGCAACGAGGGCGTGATTGTGATCGCCGCGTCAAACCGTCCCGACGTGCTCGATAAGGCGCTGTTGCGCCCCGGTCGGTTCGACCGCCAGGTGTATGTTGGGTTGCCCGATATACGCGGCCGCGAACAGATTCTCAAAGTGCATGTGCGTAAGGTGCCCCTCGACAGCAATGCCGACCTGAATGTGATAGCACGGGGCACACCGGGATTTTCGGGCGCTGACCTCGCCAATCTTATCAACGAGGCGGCCCTGTTTGCGGCGCGCGCTAATCGTCGCATGGTGACCATGGAAGAATTTGAAAAAGCACGGGACAAAATCATGATGGGCGCCGAGCGCCGCTCCCTGGTGATGTCGGAGCAGGAAAAAGCCAACACCGCCTACCACGAGGCTGGGCACACCATAGTCGGGCGCAAGGTTCCGGAACACGATCCGGTGCATAAAGTGACCATTATTCCGCGCGGGCGAGCCCTCGGCGTAACCCAGTTTTTGCCGGAGGAAGACCACTACAGTATTAACAAGCGCAAACTGGAAGGCCAGTTGTGCTCGTTATACGGGGGGCGGATTGCAGAGGAATTGATTAACGGCGCCGACGGCGTCACTACTGGTGCGTCCAACGATATCGAGCGCGCCAGCCAACTGGCTCGCAGTATGGTAACCAAGTGGGGTCTGACCGAGAAAATGGGTCCGATTGTATACGGCGATGACGAGACGCAACCGCAGGGTATGAGCAACGGCCGCAATTTTTCGGGGGCGACTTCGCAACAAATCGACGAAGAAGTGCGGCGCATTATTGACGGTTGCTACCAGCGGGCCACGACGATTCTCAAGGACAATATCGATATTCTACATGCGATGAAGGATGCGCTGATGGAATATGAAACCCTTGATTCGGAGCAAATTGACGATCTGATGGCGCGCCGCAAGGTGCGTCCACCCCGCGATTGGCACGACAGTGATTTCGGCAACAACGCCGGGGGTAAAACTGCAGAGGACCGCAGAAAGCCGGAAGCGCCAATTGGCGGCCCGGTTGAAGAAAGTTAATCGATGGTAAACACGACTGCTGTCGTCACTCGGCAGCAGTGGCCCGCCGCAATGCTACATGCCCACCACATACCTGCGCGCCCCCTGCTGATGGGGGTGCTCAACATCACGCCGGATTCTTTTTCCGATGGCGGTGTGTTGTATCGCGATGGCGCCGTCCAGATAGCCGCCGTTCTGCAATGTGCTCAGGAACAGATTGACGCTGGCGCAGATATTCTGGATGTGGGCGGCGAGTCAACGCGACCGGGTGCCGAGGCGGTGTCCGACGAGATAGAGGTGGCGCGGGTCATTCCGGTTATTGCAGCCCTGGCCAAACGTTTTGCGGTGCAAATTTCCGTGGATACCAGTTCGCCGCGAGTCATACGCGAGGCGGCACAGGCAGGGGCCAGCATAATTAACGATGTACGTGCGCTCACCCGCCCGGGGGCCGTCGCTGCGGCGGTTGATTCGGGGCTGCGTGTCTGTCTTATGCACATGCGTGGCGAACCGGCCACTATGCAGGCCGATCCAGGCTACACGGATGTGGTTGCTGAGGTGAAATCATTTTTGTCCGAACGAGTTGCCGCTTGCTTGGCCGCGGGTATTGCGCGCGAACATTTAATGGTCGACCCAGGATTTGGTTTTGGCAAAAGCTTGCAGCACAATCTGCAATTATTCAGGGCGTTGCCGGAGTTGGTTGCGCAGGGTTTGCCGGTAGTGGTGGGCGTGTCCCGTAAAAGTATGATTGGCAATATTTTGCAGCGCCCGGTGGATGAGCGTTTACAGGGTAGCGTCAGCCTTGCGCTGCTCGCCGCGCAGTCTGGGGTTAGCGTGTTACGCGTGCACGATGTCGGCGCAACCATGGATGCGTTGCGCATACTGGAAGCCGTACGGGGGAACGATTCATGACAAAACAGTTTTTTGGCACCGATGGTATCCGCGGGCGAGTTGGCGAGCATCCCATCACCGCGCAGTTTGTGCTGAAGCTCGGCTGGGCGGCGGGCAAGGTGCTGGCCCAGCGCAGTGACGGACGGCGCCTGATGCTGGTGGGTAAAGATACCCGAGTCTCCGGCTACATGTTCGAATCCGCCTTGCAGGCTGGAATTATTGCGGCGGGCGTTGACGTGGGTTTACTGGGCCCGATGCCGACACCGGCGATCGCGTATTTGACCCGTACGTTTCGCGCTCAGGCCGGTATCGTGATCAGCGCGTCGCACAATCAATTCTGTGATAACGGCATTAAATTTTTTGGCCCGGACGGCTATAAACTTTCTGACGATATCGAGCGTGAAATAGAGCGCTATCTCGACCTGGATATCGCGACGGTTGATTCCAGCCAGTTGGGGCGAGCCAGTCGCATCAGCGATGCGGCAGGACGCTATATCGAGTTTTGCAAGGGTACCTTGCCCTCCAGCATGAGTCTGGCCGGGCTCAAGATTGTGGTCGATTGCGCAAATGGCGCCACCTATCACGTGGCCCCGGATGTTTTTCGAGAACTCGGCGCTGAGGTTGTCGAGCTGGCAGTGGAGCCGGACGGTTTTAATATCAACTTGAATTGTGGCTCGACCGCGCCTCAGGCTGTGCAGCAAGCAGTGCTCGACAACGAGGCGGATCTCGGCATCAGCTTTGACGGCGACGGAGATCGCGTGGCGTTTGTCGATCACACTGGAGACCTGGTGGACGGCGATGAACTGTTGTACGTCATCGCCAGCCATCGCCATGCCAGCGCGGGCGGGTGTAGCGGCGTGGCCGGTACGCAGATGAGTAACTACGGCCTGGAGATGGCCATGCAGGGCATGAGCATACCGTTCTTGCGCACCAAAGTCGGTGATCGGCATGTTATCGAAGCCATGCGCGAGCGCCAGTGGCAGTTAGGGGGCGAAAGCTCAGGGCATATCGTGTGCAGCGATCTGACTACCACCGGCGACGGCATTGTGGCGGCACTGCAAGTCCTCAAATCCGTTACCGAAAGTGGCAAAACGTTGCGCGAGATTCGCCTTGGCATGAAAAAACTGCCACAGGCCATGATCAATGTTAAAGCCGAGGGGTCGCAGAATATTGAAGGACATGCCGACGTGCGCGCGGCCGTACTACGCGCCCAGGAACGCCTTGCCGGGCGAGGAAGAGTTCTGTTGCGCGCATCCGGTACGGAGCCCGTCATCCGTGTCATGGTGGAGGGCGAGGACTCCGATCTGGTCAACTTGCTGGCCGCAGAAGTGGCGCGGGCAGTGGTCGAAGCGGCCCGCTAACAAGTCGTTCGCAGCTTGTATGTGGATTGCAACTTCGCTACCATTAGCGCCCTTTTGAGGCCGGTGCAGAATGTCCGGGACACTGGTAGTGCAGCGCATCCCCCTGGTGGTAGGCAACTGGAAGATGTACGGTTCCCGGGCGTCGGTTGCGGCACTGCTGACGGGCTTGCAGGCGTACCGCCCGGGCGACGCGGAAGTGGTGGTGTGCCCGCCGTTTGTCTTTCTCGACGAGGTCGGGCAACGTCTGGTGGATTCGGGCTTGGGCCTTGGCGCGCAAAATCTGAGCGCTCACGTGGAGGGCGCTTATACCGGCGAAGTCGCCGGTTCAATGTTGCAGGAATTTGGTTGTCGTTACGTGATTGTCGGCCATTCTGAAAGGCGCGCGCTGTACGGTGAAACGGACGCTCAAATCGCACAGAAATGTGTTGCCGCGCGTAACAGCGGTCTGACTGCCATTTTGTGCGTCGGGGAGAATTTGGCAGAGCGGGAAGCGAACCAGACGTTGGCGGTGGTAGAGCGGCAGTTGAGCATGGTTCTGGATACGCTGGGCGCAACCGCGAGTGAGAAATCGCACAATGACATCGTGGTAGCGTATGAGCCGGTGTGGGCTATAGGCACTGGGCGGACGGCACTGCCCGAACAGGCGCAACAGGTGCATAGCGCCCTGCGCGACCGGCTGGGTAGAATGGGTGCCGGTACGCGTATTATTTACGGTGGCAGTGTCAAAGCTGAAAATGCTCGGGCGCTGTTTACACAACCCGATATCGACGGTGCACTGGTTGGCGGCGCCGCATTAAACGCGGAGACATTTACCGCAATTTGCAGGATGGCGGGAAACGATTGATGAATAACATAGTACTGATTTTACACTTGCTCATCGCGGTAGCGATTATCGGGCTGATTCTGTTGCAGCAGGGCAAAGGTGCAGATGCCGGGGCTTCGTTTGGCAGTGGCGCATCACAAACGGTGTTTGGGAGTGGTGGCAGCTGGAATTTTTTCAGTAAAATCACCGCGATTCTCGCCGCGGTATTTTTTGCCACCAGTTTTGCATTGGCGATAATCGCCAAAAATGACGCGGGCATTGACAAGGATATTCTGCCGGAACTGGAAATTTTGAATACTGCCCCCGCATCGGTTGATAGCGACATCCCTTCGCTGGACAATGCTACACCGGTGCAGGGTGAGATAAATGAGATACCGGCGGTGCAGACGCCGCCGAGCAAATAGTAGAGCAAGGCCCAAGTGGTGGAATTGGTAGACACGCTATCTTGAGGGGGTAGTGGCGTAAGCCGTGCCGGTTCAAGTCCGGCCTTGGGCACCAATTTACAGAAAGTGAAGGGCGCGTAGGTCGGGAATTGATTGCTGCTGACGAGGGAAAGCTCTTGACCCCTCAAAAGCAGAGTCTTATAATCCCTCGCCCTTGTTACAGGCAGCTTTACCGGGGCTGTTTGTGGGGATCGGAGGTTGTATAACTTCCGCGACATTGATGTCGAAGTGTGTTGTTGCGGGGTGGAGCAGCCTGGTAGCTCGTCGGGCTCATAACCCGAAGGTCGTAGGTTCAAATCCTGCCCCCGCTACCAAATTGGCGTCCTGCTGGGCGCACACGAGGAGCCCCTGTTAACAGGGGCTTTTTGTTAATGGGCCCGGTGGCCCATTTTTTTGTGGGTTGGATTGGTGATCGCATGACCGCTAGGCACGACAAGTTGCGGACGCTGGCGCAGGCTGCGGTGAGCGCTATGGACTGCGAATTGTGGGGGGTCGAGCTTTCCGGCGCCGGTAAGCACAGCGTGTTGCGGGTGTATATCGACAAGGAAGGCGGTGTCGGGATCGAAGATTGCGCAGGCGTCAGTCGTCAGCTCGGCGGCCTGCTGGATGTGGAAGACCCCGTCGCGGGCGAATACACGTTGGAGGTGTCTTCGCCGGGACTGGATCGACCCTTGTTTGAACTGGCGCACTATGAAAAATATATTGGCGCCGAACTAACTTTGCAATTGCGTTTGCCGTATGAAGGACGGCGCAAATTCAAAGGGCGGCTCAAAGGTCTGGAAAACACGGATATCGTGTTGGAAATGGACAGTCACGAGTACCTGTTTCCGATTGATGGTATCGAAAAAGCGCGAGTTGTCCCGCATTTTTAACAGACATCTGGTGTAAGCAAAAAGACCGGTTTGAAGTGAGTGAAACGTAAATCGTTAGAGTGGCGGCGATAGCTGTCGGATAACAGAATACAGGTTGACCGTAGTAACCGAGAGGCGGACGGATGAACAAAGAAATTTTGCTGGTTGCCGAAGCAGTGTCCAACGAAAAGGGCGTCTCCGAGGAGGTGATCTTTGAGGCGATCGAAGAAGCGTTGGCGATGGCAACAAAAAAACGCTACGACGAGGATTCCCACATCCGCGTGGTGATAGATCGCGCAAGCGGCGATTATGAAACTTTCCGCTGGTGGGAAGTAATGGACGACGACACGCTGGCCGAGCTCGGTACCCAGTTCACACTGCAGGAGGCCCATGAAAAGGATGCGTCGCTGCAGGCCGGTCAGGTTTACGAAGAACAGGTGGAGAATGTCGGTTTCGGGCGCATTGCCGCGCAAACTGCAAAACAGGTAATTGTGCAGAAAGTGCGCGATGCTGAGCGCGAACTGGTCATGGAAAGATACCGCGACCGGGTCGGCGAACTGATCAGCGGTACGGTCAAGAAAGTCACGCGCGAGCATATCGTCGTCGACCTTGGCGACAATGCCGAGGGCATGCTATCTCGCGAAGACCTGGTGGGGCGGGAAGTATTTCGGGTCAATGACCGCGTGCGCGCTATTTTGCAGTCGTTGCGCACCGAGGGGCGTGGGCCGCAATTGCAATTGAGTCGTGCCAGTCGTGAAATGCTGATCGAACTATTTCGTATAGAAGTGCCCGAAGTGGCCGAACAAGTGATCGAAATTCGCGCTGCGGCGCGGGACCCGGGGTCGCGGGCAAAAATTGCCGTTAAAACCAATGACGGGCGCATCGATCCAGTGGGTGCTTGTGTGGGAATGCGCGGCGCGCGCGTACAGGCAGTATCCAACGAGCTGGACGGCGAGCGTATCGATATTGTTTTATGGGACGACAACCCCGCACAGCTGGTGATCAACGCTATGGCCCCGGCGGAAGTGGAGTCGGTGATAGTGGACGAAGACAACCACACCATGGACGTGGCAGTGGCCGAAGACAATTTGGCACAGGCGATTGGCAAG
>JBFJKD010000077.1:0-8890 GCA_041635095.1 Porticoccaceae bacterium | reverse complement strand
GCATACCCAGCATGGTGCGTGGCCCGTTCAGCCACTTGTCCTTGAGCTTCTGCCCGCCCTTGCCGGTAATATCGATGCGATTCAATGCGCCGGTCACCGCATCAAAACCCGTGGCATATACAATAATATCCAGTTCGTACTCTTTGTCACTGCATTTGACACCTTTGGCGGTTATACGCTCAATCGGCGTATCCTTAAGATCAACGAGGGTGACATTGTCCTGGTTGTACAACTCGAAGTAATTGGTTTCCATGGGCACACGGCGCGTGCCAAACCCATGGTTTTTTGGAATCAAACGCTCAGCTGTATCGGGGTTTTTGACACGTTGACGTATTTTTTTAGCGATAAAATCCGACAGTAATTTGTTGGCTTTTAAGTCCGTCATGGTGTCATAAAAATTGCCTAGCCAGATACCAAAACCCGGTTCATCGTACAATTTTTCAAAGAACGCCTCGCGTTCGGCGTCGGACACCTCAAAAATAGAGCGCATGTCCACTGCGTGAATAAAACCACCGAAAGTGGCATTACACCGCTCTATAAGCTCATGGTAATTCGCCTTGATATCGGCATCTTCCTGGGCTTCAACTGGCCCATTTTTTAACGGTGCACACCACTCCGGAGCGAGCTGGAAAACATACAATTCGTCCGCAGTTTTTGCGGCTTCCTGAATAAACTGCACACCTGTCGCGCCAGTGCCAATAACACCGACACGTTTACCTCTAAAATCGTTGCCACGCCCACCAAAGCCGTCCTTTGGATAACGGGCCGTGTGAGCCCACTCGCCCTGGAAGTCGTCAATGCCTGGAATATTCGGTAGACGCCACGCAGACAGGGGACCGGTTGCAGAAATAAAGAACGTTGCGCGGGCGGTGCTGCCGTCGTCTAACTCTAGCTCCCACTGTTTACTGGCTTCGTCGTAGGTCGCTTTGGCCACACGGCTGTTAAACTGGATGTCTTTACGCAGATCAAATTTATCCGCCACAAAATTTAGATATTTCTCGGTTTCCGGCTGCGGCGCGAAGCGCTCGCTCCAGGTCCATTCCTGCATGACTTCGTCCGACCACGAGTAGGCATAGGTGTAACTTTCCGAGTCAAACCGACAACCAGGATAACGATTCCAGTACCAGGTACCGCCCACACCGCTGCCGCTTTCAAAAACGCGAACCGATAGCCCCAGTTCGCGCAATTTATATAACTGGTACATGCCCGCAATGCCAGCGCCGACTACAATCGCATCGTAGGTTTTCTGAGAAGAGCTGTTCATCTGATTACTCCATTTCATTAACTTAGTGTTGCTAACTTAGTATTGCTGATTAAAAAATTCTTCACGCACGGGTGTGAGATCCACCACATTATCAGCGCCAGCGCCGGACCACACTATCGGCTCCGAAGATCGGTATTGATGTAACTACCGGGGCAATCAGAAGACCCGACAAGCGTGATTCGTTACGACGGCCCGCGCAGCCCAATGCCACCACCAAACCGGATCAATTGCTGGGTCCGCACTGCCGGGGCCAGCAGGATATACCATGGACAGCCTCTCTTTACTCTGTGGTACCCATTGATACTGTCCGTTTGAGCAGGGATTATAAGCCCAGCTTTCCCTCAATTCTAATTTTCTTTCAACCCCACAACCCAGCTGCTTCAATTTGGCACACTGGGCATGCAGTAAACCGGTGTTCCCGTTCATTATTCGAGTTGCCGATACGCACAACTATGTCAACTCTGGTCACTTTATTTAATTTTTTGCCCGGCTTATCCGCTGCGGCTTTACAGGCGAGTTTTGAATGCGCAGCATCGACTCGGCACAGACAACGTTGAACAGGTTACCCATGCCGGGGCTAACGCCTGCCACCAGATTGGCATGGCCTCTGGCAATGATGTATATAGCTATTTGTAATACTGCGGCAAGGTCGATTAAGGAGAAAACTTAATGTTTAAGGCCCAGGTCAGTCTCGCGGGTAACGATACGGGAGCCGATTCCACACAGCCTCACTCCGGGCGCGACGTGACGTGCCCAAGCGCCGACCGCCTATGGTAGGACACGTTTTGACTACTTTTTCGCTAAATTTTGCGCTAAAAACTCGAATCAGGCTCTGGCACCCTTGAGCCAGTCCCGGTAGCGGTCAACCATGGTGTTGTACTTGAGGTCAGTAAATTCGCCAGCATCCAGGAATATTTTTGCGCAACTCGGGCACGCCTCAATCCAGATATGGGGCTGCTGCGCATCGACGATTTTTTCCATTTTTACATGGCACTCGGGGCACTTGATATCGCCTATTTTATCGTACTTGGCACCGACTTCTGGATCCCCCATATCCACGACTGCCTCGGCGAGCCACACGCCCTTCATGCGCTCGATCGTATCCGGGTGACAAAATAATGCGTAGCACCCGGTACAGCGATCAACCGTCACGCTATTAAAAGTGTAACTCTCCAGACTACCCGGACATTTGGGGCATTGCATCGGACTCTCCTCGCATGGCTTATACGTTATGCTCAGCGCATTTAGACATACGACCGAAAAGCTGTCAACCGACTGAGGGCGCCACGTCGCGACAACCAATTGAAACGATTACTTATTCAAGAAAAGAGAAGGCCAATTGCCCCCAAACAGGCGTTAGAATGTAAAACCCTCCCACCAGCCTCCATCTGAAAACATGGTGAATGCATGTTGTGACGGCGCTAAATTGGACTGCGGTCGGGTATCATTTGCGGCGATGACGCGCGCCAGGCGAGACGATACAGTCCGGGCAGCACCAACAAAGTGAGCAGCGTCGAGGACATAATTCCACCGACTACCACGGTAGCCAGCGGGCGCTGCACCTCGCTGCCAATACCGATGTTAATCGCCATTGGTACGAATCCAAGACCCGCCACTAACGCGGTCATCAGCACTGGCCGCAACCGCGTCAGCGCACCCTCCGTGATGGCGCCCTCCAGAGAACGACCTTCCTCACGCAGGCGACGGATAAAGCTCACCATCACCAGGCCATTGAGTACCGCTATACCGGACAAAGCGATAAACCCTACGCCAGCTGAGATCGACAGCGGAATATCCCGGAACCATAGCGCCAGCACGCCTCCGGTGAGCGCAAGGGGGACACCACTAAAAATAACCAGCGTATCGCGCAGGGAACCGAAAGCCAGCAATAATAAGCCGAGAATCAGCACCAGCGTCACCGGCACCACCACGGACAAACGTCTGGATGCGGATTGCAACTGTTCGAAGGTTCCTCCGTAAGCGAGCCAGTAACCAGGCGGCAGTGTTAGCTGAGTGCGCATTTTATCCTGCACCTCGGCGATAAAAGAACCGAGATCGCGCTCGCGCACATTGGCGGTAACCACCACACGGCGCTTGCCTTGTTCGCGGTTGATCGCATTGGGACCGACTCCGAGCTCCATGCGCGCCACTTCGCCCAGCGGAATATAACCGCCGCCCGGCAAGTGGATGGGCAACCGTAAGATACCGTCCGGATCAGTACGTAACACTTCAGGTAAACGCACCACGATATCGCTACGCCGATCACCCTCGTAAATAATTCCAGCGCTTTGGCCACCATAGGCAGTCGCCACCAGATCCTGAACAGTGACCACGTCGAGCCCGTAGCGGGCCAACGCTTCACGTTGCGGCGTGACCGTGAGAATGGGCAGGCCGGTGGTCTGTTCGGTTTTGACGTCCGCCGCGCCGGGCACTGTCTCCAGCAGCGTCTCTATCTGCTCCGCGACCCGGGTCAGCGTAGCGAGATCGTCGCCATACACTTTGACGGCGACATCGGAGCGCACACCTGAAATCAGCTCGTTGAAGCGCATCTGAATAGGTTGCGTGAACTCGTAATTATTACCCGGCACCTTCGCCGCCAGGCGCTCCATCTCTTTCACCACCTCACTTTTGCGCTTACCGGGGTCCGGCCAGTCCTTGCGGTTTTTGAGAATAACGAAGGTATCCGCAACGTTGGGCGGCATCGGATCGGTAGCGATTTCTGCGGTACCCAGCTTGGCGAAGGAGCGCTCTACTTCCGGTAATTGCTTAAGCGTAGCCTCCAGTTGACTCTGCATCTGCACCGCCTGACTGAGACTGGTTCCGGGAATGCGTAGAGCGTGCAGGGCTACATCGCCCTCGTCGAGACTGGGAATAAACTCCGAGCCCATGCGCGTGGCCAGCCACCCGCAACCGACCACCAGCAGCAGTGTCAGGCCGAGCACGGGGACGCTGCGTCGCAGCGCCAGTGCCAGGCACGGCGCGTATATGCGGCGCGCCCAACGCATCAGCGCGTTGTCACGCTCCTCTACCGGCCCACCAAACCATAACGCGATAGCGGCTGGCACGAAGGTGAGCGACAACAACAATGCAGCGCTAAGAGCGGTGACCACCGTGATCGCCATCGGATGAAACATTTTACCCTCGACTCCCGTAAGGGCAAAAATCGGGATGTACACCACAGTAATAATGCCGACGCCAAATAAAGCCGGCCGGATCACCTCGTTGGTGGCCGTAAACACCACTTCGAACCGTTCCTGTTCGTTGAGTATCCTGCCCCCCGAAGTCGCGATGCCGAGTCGACGCAAACAGTTTTCGACAATAATTACCGCGCCGTCCACGAGCAAACCAAAGTCGAGAGCCCCCAGGCTCATCAAATTGGCAGAGGTGCCGGAGCGCACCATACCGGTAAAAGTAAACAACATCGCCAGGGGGATCACCGCAGCGGTAACCAGTGCCGCGCGAATATTTCCCAATAACAGGAACAGCACCGCGATCACCAGTAGCGCGCCTTCCAGCAAATTTTTCTCGACAGTCGCCAATGTCTTCTCGACCAGCGTTGTGCGGTCGTAAACCACGTTGACGGTAATGCCCGGCGGCAGGCTGCGCTGGGCGTCTTCGAGCTTTGCCGCGACCGCTTTAGAGACGATTCGACTATTCTCCCCCATCAGCATAAATACCGTCCCGAGCACCACTTCCTCACCGTTCTGAGTGGCTGCGCCGGTGCGCAATTCGGCACCAATACGGACTTGCGCAACATCGCGCACGTGCACCGGAACACCGTCGCGCTCGCCCACCACAATCTGCGACAGGTCGTCCAGATTGGCGGCCTGTCCGGGCACTCGGATCAATTGCTGCTGGCCATTGCGCTCGATATACCCGGCGCCCCGGTTGGCATTGTTAGCCAGTACGGCGCGCACCAGATCGTCGAAACCCACGCCAAAGGCCAGCAGTCGGCGCGGATCAGGCAGAATCTGGAATTGCCTGCTGTAACCCCCGATGCTGTTAACTTCAACCACCCCCGGCACCTGTAACAGCTGCGGGCGCAATATCCAGTCCTGCGCCTGACGCAGATCGGTTGGCGTGATGGGCGAACCGTCAGCATTGCTTGCCCCCGGCTGCGCGACCACGGCCCACATGAATATTTCGCCAAGGCCGGTGGCAATCGGACCGAGGCGTGGCTCAAGGCCTGGCGGCAGTAGAGATTTCAAAGCCTGCAACCGTTCCGAAATAAGCTGTCGCGCGAAATAAATATCCGTGCCATCCGCAAACACCACTGTCACCTGGGACAATCCGTAGCGCGACACTGAGCGGGTATATTGCAACTGCGGCAACCCGGACATGGCGGTTTCCACAGTAAACGTAACGCGTTGCTCGGCTTCCAGCGGCGTGTAACCGGACGCCTCGGTGTTGATCTGAACCTGCACGTTGGTGATATCCGGCACTGCATCAATCGGCAGATGCTGAAAGCTCCACACGCCGAGTCCGGCAAATGCGCACACCAGCACCAGCATCAGCCCACGCCGCCGGATAGAAAAGCGCAGCAGTGGTTCAATGATCATGGCTGGCTCCTGATTTTTCGATGTCGGCCTTGATCAGATAACTGTTGCCGCTGACATACTCCGCGCCGGGTTTCAGACCACCCAGCACTTCGACGTATTCGCCGTCGCTACGCCCGAGTTCGAGCATCCGCACCTCGTAGGTTTCTCCCACGCGTTCAAATACCACCGTGAAATCTCGAAATGCCTGCAAGCCGGAAACACGCACTGCCAAAGGCACCGGGGCACCACCGGTCATCACGTCGGCGTTAACGTACAACCCCGGTGTCCATTTGCTATTACTGTTGTCGAAAGCCACCCAGACTGGTACCGCCTGACCGGCAGCGCCACCGGTCGGCGCGATACGCACGATGTTGCCCGTGGTGCCAAGGGTGTTGTCCGGGCTGTGCAAGCGCACCGATTGATCGAGTCGAATGTGGCCAAGATCCGGCGGAAAGACTGATAGCTCCACCCACAGCTGAGTGAGGTCGCTGATTCTGAACAAGGTTGCATCGCCCACCTGCTGACCCGGATTGGTCAGGCGCGCGGTGACAGTGCCAGCAATCGGCGCGGTCACAGAATAGACCTGAAAGGAATCATTCGATTCGACGCGCGCTAACAGATCGCCCGCCTGCACCACGTCACCCACCGCAACACTGACGGACTTGACCTCACCGGCAAAACGCGCACGCAGTTCGCGCACCGCGTCCGGATTGACCACCACCCGCCCGTACAACGGCAGTAAATCGTTGATCACACGGGGACCGGCGGGCTCAACGACAATGTGCGCGCCCTGCGCGCTCGCCTGCGTTATGGTCACGCGACCTTCGTAGCTTTCGTACGCCCACTCATAGGTGGCACCAGAATGGTCGGCAACAACTGCCACGTCGAAGGAATGCGGCTCGGTAACGACGCCATCGCCGCGCAGAAAATCTTCCTGCGGTGTAAAGTGAAAAATATTTTGTTCGCCATCCAATCTGGTCAGCGCGACGCTTAGCTGCACCTCATCGGGCGACAGTGCCTGACCTTTATAGGTCGCCCAGGCTCGGTATTCGGGCGGTACGCCTGTCTCAAAAATCGCCAGCTCAACAGTAAATGGCCCGTCGGTCAGGAGACGTCCGCCATGCGGGCCCTTGTCAGATGTCGGCGCCGCGACTGCGCCATGCTGGTCACCAGCGACGTCACCATCGTCCGCGGATGGACCACAACCCGTCATTAACAGGGGCAAAGTAGCCAGGAAAAAGTAGTGATAAATTTTCTTAATCATGGGGGATATCATCCGTTATCGACCGAAAAGGGTTCGCCTGTCAGGCGCTCGATTTCAGCGTGGTAACTGTGGGCTTTGGCGGCGGCGTCTATCAGACTGCGCCGTACATCGATAAATTCGCGCTGTGTAGCGACCCATTCAAGGTAGCCGTAGCGACCCCGTTCATAGGCATGCCTTGTTTCTTTTAATATTTTTTCCATCTCCGGCAGTACGTTATCGCGCAGTAATTCGGTTTCTGTAATCGCGTGCAGCAACTCCTGATACAACCCGAATAACTGTGCATTGGCACGATTCTCCGCCGCCCGGCGTTGCGCCTCCGTTCGCCCGCGCAGTGCCTGCGCTTCGGCAATCCCGGGCGCGGCCTGATCACGAGTGAATAATGGCATCGAAAAACCGATCACAACGGCATGGTCGTCGCTACCCTCCAATCGACGGACGCCACCGCTAAGCTTTATATCGGGGGTGCGTTGTGTCTGCGCCAGGCGGATTTCCGCATCGCGCAATCGTGCCTCGGACACAAAGCGCAAAAAATCCGGGCTTGCCTGCAACCTGTGTTCCAGGTGTGCAAACGTGACGGGCACTGGCAGTGTGTAGAAATCCGCACTGATCGCACCGAACTGCAATTTTTCGGCGCCCCACATAGCAGCAAGCTTGCGCCGCGATGTCAGCAACTCGTGTTCGGCGTGTTCTTCGTCGACCTGCGCGCGCGCCAGCGCAATCCTTGCGCGGGATAGTTCGGCAGCGGGGGACTTGCCCGCCTTTACCCGCATGTCGACAACGCCGATAGTTTGCTGCGCCAGCTTAGTGGCCGTGCGCGTCATAACGATCTGCTCCTGATCCGCGGCGACATGAATAAAGCGCCGTGTCACTTCGGCCAGGACATCGAGTTGCGCTGCCTGCTGTTCGATACTGATAACGTCGCGACCAAAGTGTGCAGCAGTCATACGCGCGGCACGCTTACCCCCGAGTTCTATTATCTGGGCCAGCGCAAACGTCGTTTCGGCGGCATCCACCCCGGCAAAATCACCGGAACCGGCCAAATTTTCCACATCCACTTCCAGGGTCGGCCCCGGTCGCAAACCGGCCTGCCGCGTGCGAGCTTCCTGCACCCGCAACGCGAAACCGGCAGATTGCACATCCGGATTGTGTTCGAGGGTTAACGCAATGGCAGCGCGCAGCGTTAATGGCTGCTCGCTGGCATGTCCGGCAAGCGCCGACCAGGCCGCAAGCAACACCAAAATATGCGCCCAACTACGCACATTGTTGAGATTAGATAGCTGCATAAATAAATATCCAAATTAACAAAGCAGACAAGTGAGCATGGTGCGATCGCCCCTTTCCCCAAACCTGCAGCGGCGCGCACTACTTTATGTCCCCCAAAAATCCACGCGCCTGCAAATCGGTGGCGCCAACGCAGGACATTGAGATCAACAAGTTTCGGAACAGCGCAACCAACGCGGCCAGATCACAACGACCTGGCAAACACTGCGCGCAAAGCTGAGACTAGTGGGAGAAAAGTATTATTGAGGTGGGGCGCGTAAGGGCGGTCGTATCGACAGGGGTATCGACCAGCGAGGAGGAAAGTTGAACGATAGCGATCGGGGGTGAACCGTGGCGAACCAGAATAATAACAGTAACAGCGTCGGCAATAACGCTGATAAATCGACCTTAAAAAAATTAACCACACCTTCGGGCACCACTTTGGTGTCCGCATCCTGATGTAGAGACTGATCACCACCGTGGGGCGGGTGGCCCTCAAGATTATCGAAATGTACGGATACGGGCGGTTCGAGTCCGTCCGGGCAGAAATGGCCGTGGGCACCG
>JBFJKD010000076.1:0-8898 GCA_041635095.1 Porticoccaceae bacterium | reverse complement strand
GCAACTCAATCCTGCTGATCGTGGGCGGTAACGACACCACCCGCAACTCCATGACCGGCGGCCTGCTGGCTCTCAGTCAAAACCCGGATCAGTACCGCAAACTGTGTGACAACCCGGCGCTGGTGGAGTCTATGGTGCCGGAGATTATCCGCTGGCAAACGCCCCTCGCCTCGATGCGTCGCACGGCCGTAGCCGACACCGAACTCGGCGGCAAAAAAATCAGGAAAGGCGACAAGGTAGTGATGTGGTACGTGTCTGGCAACCGCGATCCCGAGGCGATCGAAAACCCTGAAGCGTTTATTATCGACCGCGCGAGACCCCGCCAGCATCTGTCGTTCGGGTTTGGCATTCACCGTTGCGTCGGCAACCGTGTCGCGGAATTGCAGTTGCGTATTTTGTGGGAAGAAATTCTCAAGCGTTGGCCAGAGCCACAAATTGAAGTGATGGGCGCACCGACTCGCAGCTATTCCTGCGTGCTACGCACCTATACATCCATGCCCGTGCGCATCAACGCCTAGGTTGCCCAGCCTTTATCAGAAGCAGACGTCATGAGTGAAACAGTCGCCATTATCGGCGGGGGTCAGGCGGGAGCCCAGACTGTCGCCAGTCTGCGTGCGGGAGGTTTTACGGGCGACATTGTGCTACTCGGAAATGAACCGTCTTTGCCCTATCAACGTCCGCCCCTGTCCAAAGCCTTTCTTGCTGGAGAGCTGGCCCGGGATCGCCTGCTGTTGAAACCCGCGGCGTTCTACCAGCAATCCCAAGTGGATATCCGGCTAAATACCGCCGCCACCAGCATTGACCGCGCGCAGCGGTTAATTAAACTCGATAACGGTCAGTCCGTGGCTTACGACCACCTGGTATTTGCCACAGGCGGGCGACCGCGGCCGTTGACCTGCCCCGGCGCCGATCATCCCGCACTACATTACCTGCGCTCCCTCAGTGACGTGGATGGGATTCGCAAGCGCTTCCATTCGGGGGCGCGGCTGGTAGTCATTGGCGGCGGTTATATCGGCCTTGAAGTAACGGCTATCGCCAGAAAACACGGCTTACAGGTCACTGTTCTGGAATTCGCGCCCATCGTACTGGGTCGCGTCACCTGTCCAGAAGTGGCGAAATTTTACACCGACGTCCATCGCCAGGCCGGGGTGAATATTCAGTGTAATACCGGCGTGGAGCGCATCGAGGACGACAACGGCACTGCCGTAGTGATAACCACCACCGGTGAGCGCCTCGTTGCCGACCTAATCATTGCAGGAATCGGTCTGGTGCCCAATGTGGAACTGGCTGAGTCCGCCGGTGTTGATTGTAACAACGGCATTGTCGTTGACGCCCGGTGCCGCTCATCCACTCCGGGTATTTATGCCGCAGGCGACTGTGCCAACCACCCCAGCGCGCTGTATCGCACGCGGCTGCGTCTGGAGTCCGTGCATAATGCTATCGAACAGGGTAAGACGGTTGCCGCTACTATCTGCGGTAAAGACCAGCCCTACAATCAGGTGCCGTGGTTTTGGTCGGATCAGTACGATATCAAATTGCAGACCGCGGGCATTTGCCGTAATTACGACCAGATTGCCGTGCGTGGCGATCCGGCAACGCGCTCGTTTGCGGTGTTTTATCTGCGCGATAACTGTCTGATTGCGGTGGACGCCATCAACCGGCCGGCAGAATTTATAAGCGCGCGACAACTTATTCCGCAGCGGCCGCAAATTTGTACCCGGCGCCTGAGTGATGAGAGCATACCGGTCAAGGAACTCGCGGCCTGAAGACGTACCACCCCGCTGCACACGGATTTATCAACCACCACCTACCACGACTAAACAGGGCAGACACACATGGCAAAGATTACATACGTTGACTTTGACGGTACCAAACGGCAAGTCACTGTGGAAAATGGGATGAACCTGATGGAAGGCGCGGTCACCAATATGGTGCCCGGCATTGACGGCGACTGCGGCGGTGCTTGCGCCTGTGCCACCTGCCATGTACATGTCGACCCCGCCTGGCTGAGCAAATTGCCACCCATGGAAGACCTTGAGGACATGATGTTGGGCCTGGTGGACAGTCGCGACGCAAACTCCCGCCTGAGCTGTCAGTTAAAAGCCGCCCCAGAACTCGACGGCTTGATCTTAAATACGCCGCAGGGCCAACACTGACGTTCTCGGCTTCCGTTCTCGGCTTCCTTAAGTGAAAAGAAATTGGGAGATGCGCCAACCTTCTTTCGCCGTTGCTGACGCGAGCCGACGGCTTGCTCCCCACCGGCATCGCCGGCGGGGGGAGTTAGCTGGCCGCTAGTCTATCTTTGATGGATGACTGACTTTTCGCCAATGCCGATGATATTCAAATCCGGCGATGCCGCTAAACAGTGCACCGATACCCGTGGCGATCCAGCGATATCCGAAATCACTCAAAAAATGAATAGAAAGCACAAACGCAATGAGAGCTATACCTAACGCAATAAACCCGTAATTTTTTTGCATGTAGCTTACCCCCAAGGCCAGTCGTAGCGAACACCCGACTGCTGTCACAGTACAGGGTTTGCGGCGCGTCTGACAATTATGCACGCTTTGATATCCGCGCAACCCTGTGAACCAATTTTTACCCTCCCCCGCGCGGCCACCGTATCCACTGAGCACCACTTTCCTGCTAATTCAGGCGCAATCCGCTGCCATAATCCACACTGTTGGCCACCGCGCTTTCCATCCCACCCTCAACTAGGGTATAAGAACACCATGAAAACGCCCAAACAAATTCAGCCTCTGCTCGACGATGGTATTGTTGATGAAGTGCTTCGTCCGTTGATGAGCGGCAAGGAAGCCACGGTCTATATCGTACGCTGTGGCACACAGATACGCTGCGCCAAGGTATATAAAGAAGCTGCAAAACGCAGTTTCAAACAAGCCGTGCAATACCGGGAAGGCCGGAAGGTGCGTAACAGCCGTCGCGCCCGTGCCATGGAAAAAAGTTCAAAGTTCGGCCGCAAGCAACAGGAAGAGGTGTGGCAGAACGCCGAAGTGGAAGCACTCTATCGCCTGGCGGCGGCTGGTGTGCGCGTTCCGCAACCCTATGGCTGTTTCGAAGGCGTACTGCTGATGGAGTTGATCACGGACGACGAAGGCGAGGTGGCGCCGCGCCTGAACGACGTTTGCCTGTCCGCTGAACAAGCCGTAGAGGATCACGCTCTGGTGATGCACTACGTGCAACTTATGCTGTGCGCTGGCCTGGTGCACGGTGACCTTTCCGAATTCAACGTGCTGGTGGATGAACGGGGGCCGGTGATTATTGATCTGCCTCAGGCCGTAGATGCCAGCGCCAACAACAATGCCCGGGCGATGTTAACCCGGGATATTAGCAACATGACCGACTACTACGGTCAGTACGCACCACAACTGCTCGACAGTCGCTACGCTGAGGAAATGTGGGCCCTGTACGAAGAAGGCGAATTGCACCCCGACACCCGGTTAACCGGTTTGTTTGAAGACAGTGGCGTAGCGCCCGACGTGGACGCGGTATTAGAAGAAATAAAAGCCGTCCTCGCCGAGGAGCAGAGTAGACAGCAACGCCTGCGCGAAGCCGCTACAGTGGATTAACCCACTTTTTATTCTGGTTCTTCTGCTCGACTAACCGCCCGTTCGACACCACCATTTGCGCCCTGAAAATCACCTCACGTCAATCCAGAGATCTACGCGGCGGGCGAACCCTGCGGTTCGCCTGACTGAGATCCGGACACTGACTGACATCCGGGCAATAGTCACGCAAATTAGGTCGACCTGAGCGCAGTAAATCCCTATAGTACGCGCCCCCGCAAAACATCATTCGTCTTCAATCAGGGATATTCCGTTGATTTCCACCGCAAATGTAACCATGCAATTTGGCGCGAGGCCATTGTTCGAAAACATTTCCGTCAAATTTGGCAACGGCAATCGCTATGGCCTGATCGGCGCCAACGGCTGTGGTAAGTCGACGTTTATGAAAATACTCGACGGCAGTTTGACGCCCTCGGCAGGCAATGTATCCATCGGCCCGAATCAGCGTATTGGCAAGCTCCACCAGGACCAGTTCGCTTTTGAAAAATACTCGGTAGTCGACACGGTACTGATGGGTCACGAAGAATTATGGCGAGTCAAACAGGCACGGGATCGGATTTACGCCCTCGCCGAAATGACCGAAGCGGATGGTATGCAGGTCGCCGAACTGGAAATTCAGTTCGCCGAGCTGGACGGCTACAGTGCCGAGAGCCGTGCCGGTGAAGTTTTACTGGGTGCGGGTATTGCCCAGGAACTGCATTACGGCCCCATGAGCGAGGTCGCGCCGGGCTGGAAACTGCGGGTATTACTTGCCCAGGCGCTGTTCTCAAACCCCGACATTCTGCTGCTGGACGAACCCACCAACAACCTGGATATCAATACCATCCGTTGGTTGGAAGGATTGCTCAACGAGTGCCGGAGCACCATGGTGATCGTCTCCCACGACCGGCATTTTCTCAACGCCGTGTGTACCCATATGGCGGATATCGATTACGGCGAGTTGCGCGTCTACCCAGGCACCTACGATGATTTTATGACCGCATCCACCCAGGCGCGGGAGCAATTGCACTCGGACAACGCCAAAAAGAAGGCACAGATCGCCGACCTGCAACAATTTGTCAGCCGCTTTTCGGCCAATGCCTCGAAAGCCAAGCAGGCCACCTCGCGCGCCAAACAGATTGAAAAAATTCAACTGGACGATATCAAGCCGTCCAGTCGAGTCAGCCCCTATATTCGTTTTGCGCAAGATAAAAAACTGCATCGCCAGGCACTGACGCTGGAAAAACTAGGACACGGATTCGACTCGGGAGTCCTGTTTAAAAACGCCAGCCTGATTTTGCCGGCAGGCACACGGCTGGCGGTTATCGGTGAAAATGGCGCCGGAAAAACCACCTTTTTGCGGTGCCTTATGGGCCAATTGACCCCCAATAGCGGCACCATCAAATGGGCCGAAAATGCCACCCTCGGCTATTGCCCACAGGACAGTAGCGCCGACTTTGACTGCGATTTGAACCTGTTTGACTGGATGAGCCAGTGGCGTAAACCCCATAACGGCGATCAGATCGTACGCGCGACCCTTGGACGTCTGCTGTTTTCGTCGGATGATTTCCTCAAACAGGTCAGGGTTTGTTCTGGTGGCGAAAAAAATCGGCTACTGTTCGGCAAGTTAATGATGATGGATGCCAATGTCATGATCATGGACGAACCCACCAATCACCTCGACATGGAAGCCATCGAAGCACTGAATCTTGCTCTGGAACACTACGAGGGCACTCTGATTTTTGTCAGCCACGACCGGGAGTTCGTGTCCTCTCTGGCTACGCGCATCGTCGAAATCAGCGATCAGCAATTGATCGATTTTCAGGGCAGCTACGACGAGTACCTGGCCAGCCAGTTAGAGACCAGCAGAGTAGTTAATGCGCGCTAAAGCGACGGGCTATATTACGCGCCCGCACCACAGCCAGTCGGGCGATAGACACGGTGTGTAGATGCGGGATTTTTTTCCAGTTTATGAACAGGACGACGGGCACGGCTGACCAGCTCACCGCCGCAGTTAGGACATATGCCCCGGAGTTTAGTGTGCGTACACTCAGCACAGAACGTACATTCGAAGGAACAGATGCGCGCCTCGGTTGACTGCGCTGGCAGATCTTTATTACAGCATTCACAGCCCGGACGTAATTCCAGTATGGCTTGCCTCCTGATTTAGCCTGACGGCGATACTCCTTTCCTCCTTGCGACCCATGTTACTGCTATGCCTTACTGCTATGCCGCATACCAGAGCACGGCAAAATAATGGCACAGGGTGCCGGCCAGAACAAACAGGTGCCAGATCAGATGGCCGTAGTGCAGGCGCGAATCGAGCAGATAAAACACGACCCCGGCTGTGTAAAACAATCCTCCACCAAGTAGCCAGGCAAGACCCGCAGTCTGCATATTCTCCAGCAACGGGCCGATAGCAACCACGATAAGCCAGCCCATCACCAGATAAATACCGGTGGAGAGCACCGGGCGCCGCATGCTGGCAAAGATCTTCAGCGCCACCCCAACTGCGGCCAGCCCCCAGATAGCCGCTAGTAACCACCAGCCCCAGGGCCCTCGCAGTACGCCCAGGGTGAACGGCGTATAGGTGCCAGCAATCAACAGATAAATCGCGGAATGCTCGATGACGCGCATCAGACGCTTGACCTTACCGGGTGGCCATCCGTGGTACAGCGCGGAGGAACCATAGAGAATGATAATGGTCGCTGCGAATATCCCTGCTCCGACGACAAACGCAACGTCGCCGTGGCGTAATGCGTGCGCGATAAGATACGGCGCTCCAATTAGCGCCGCGACCAGTCCGGCACCGTGACTGATGCTGTTCGCGATTTCTTCGCCCCTGGATTGCTGCCGCTCAGCCTTTACAGGCGATTTTTTCATACCGACTCCCTTCGTGATCCACCTTTCGTGAACCACCTTTCGTGAACCAATATATCACTGTAGTGTTGCACGGCCTTTACCAAACACCTGCGTCGCAAAACCACTGGGCTTTCCCCTGTTAAACCGTCCAACCATCCAACGACGGCACATTGCTGAGAGGTCACGGAACCAAATATTTTCTTTACCAAGAGTGTACTCAGCTTAACTGAACGGTTGCCCGCTAAACTTCGCCCGCAGATAACGAGCGACAAGCGAATCACCCTGTAGATGCGACGTTGACCCTCATATTTCAACAGCCTCGATATTTATGTTGAAACCAGTCGTTCCATCCGTTAACGCCAGATTTTCGCCCACTTGGGGCATCCAGACGCCCACTAATTCTGCATGACTTCATACTGTCACATTTCCGAAATAAAGTTCGGCAAAGTTTCGAATCAGGAGTATTCCAGTCATGTTTACATTTTGTCCAGAAAGCTTGGGAATAGAACTTGATGATATTCTCGCAACCAAACATCTCTCTGCACTGTTCCAACCCATCGTCTCTCTTGGCAAGCAGGAAATTTATGGTTACGAAGGTCTGATACGCGGGCCTTCCGATTCCCGCTTACACGCGCCAACGAGTCTATTTGTAACGGCGGAGCGTTATAATAAGACCATCGAGCTCGACTACCTGTGCCGCAAAACTCTCATCGAACAATTTGCCAGCCTGCGATTACCCGGCCGTTTGTTTCTAAACATCAACCCATCAGTACTCATGTCACCAGATTTTAAACGCGGGCTAACGTCGCAATTTCTAGACGCCTGCGGACTCAACCCGAACCGGGTTGTGATAGAAATCACCGAAACCCAACCGATCGAAGAATACGACCTGATTCGCAGCGCCATCGAACACTACCGACAAGAAGGATTTGTCATTGCCCTTGATGATCTCGGTGCCGGCTACTCCGGGCTTAAATTGTGGTCCGAAATGCACCCCGACTTCGTCAAGATAGACCGCCATTTCATTGCCGACGTCAACAACGACAAAGTCAAACGGCAGTTTGTTAACTCCATCATCGACATCAGCCGCACCATCGGCTGCCAGGTGATTACCGAAGGTGTCGAAACGGAAGCCGAATATGCCGCAGTGCGCAACCTGGGTGCCGACTTTGCCCAGGGCTATTACTTCGCCAGACCGACCGCCCAGCCCATACACAGTATTGAGCCGGACCTGTTCCGCGCAGAACAGGACCGCCCGTTAATGGCGCACAAAAATACCGCCGCCAGCCTGCTCAAACCCATGCCCAGCATCGATGCCAGCTGCACAGTCAACCAGGCGGCGGATATATTTCTGCGCGCACCCACGCTACAGACCATTGCGGTATTATCTTCCCAGCAACCCATGGGATTACTGTTGCGCAACAATTTCATGAATATGTATGCCCATCGCTTTGGGCCAGATTTACATGGCAAAAAACCAGTCTCTCTTTTTGTTGAAAAAAATATCCTGTGCTTCGACACCAGCACTCCACTGGAGATGCTGAGCAAACGACTAACCAACGCCGAGCACGCCCACGTCGATGATTTTGTGCTAATGGAACAGGGAGTCTATAGCGGCAAGGGCACGCTACTGGATCTGCTCAAGGCCATCACTCATCAACAAATTGAAACTGCACGCTACGCCAATCCCCTGTCCATGTTACCTGGCAATGTGCCAATCATGCAGGAACTGCAACGACGCCTGACCAGGCAAACACCGTTTGTTGCCACCTACTGCGACCTTGATCATTTCAAGCCCTATAACGACACCTATGGCTACTCCAAGGGCGATGAAGTTATTTTTCTGTTGAGCAACATCCTACGCCGCAAGATCCGTCTGGACCTGGATTTTGTTGGCCATATCGGTGGTGACGATTTTATCCTGTTCCTCGATTGCGACGACTGGCAAAAAATTTGCGAGGATATTCTGTCTCAGTTTAAAACGGAAATTCCCCTGCACTACAGTGTGGAAGATCGCCGCAATGGTTATTTCATCGCAAACGACCGACACGATGAACCGCGCAGCTTTCCGATCATGAGTCTATCAATCGGCGCCGTCTTCGTATCGGCGGCAGACTTCCCGCAGACCACCGACACTATCAGCAAGGTCGTCACCAGCGCCAAATCCCTTGCCAAACGCAAGGCAGGTAACTCCCTGGCCATCTGTGCGCTTGCGCCGATCGCCCGGCAACTGGTTAACCGCCCCTTTTCCCCTAAAAAATCGGTTAGTAATTTTTGACAGGCTAGCGCCAGACAGTGCGATGAGTTTTTCCCGCAATCGCCACTTGCTGCGACCAGGCGCGGATGGCCTTGTTGGATCTACTGCTCCTTCGTATGTCAGGTCGAAGAAGATCCCAATATAATAATCGCCGCACCAACAAGACATACCGCAACGCCGACGCAGTCCGTTAGCGTGGGCCGCACCGCATCT
>JBFJKD010000075.1:0-9092 GCA_041635095.1 Porticoccaceae bacterium | reverse complement strand
GGGCGCAAGACCGATCCCGGCCCGGCGTTTGCGTGGGAGCGCCTGACGGCGGGTCTGAACGGCGGCGAATAACTATCACCGCCAGGGCATAACTATCATAGCGAGCGCATAACTATCACAGCGAGCGCATAACTATCACAGCGAGCACATAACTATCACAGCGAGCACATAACTATCACAGCGAGTGCAGTAAACGGAAACTGAGGGAGTAACGCAGATGGAATTTCTGGTCATTGTCGCGGCGGCGTTATTATTTTACTGGCGCGGAGCTATGCCCGAGATGCAGCGCGATGCCTGGTACGACGACTGGGTTGCGAGGCTCTCCAGCGTTGCCGCGATTGCGGATTTACCGGCGGGTCCCTTGCTGGTTTCGCTACTGCTGCCAGTGCTGGCGGTGGCGCTGGCGCTGGACTGGCTGGGCGGTTATGGGTTCGGTCTGCCTGCGTTTCTGGTCAGTCTGTGGATACTGATCTACTCGTTGGGTCGGGGGGATCTGCGCCTGCAACTCGGTGTCCTGAACGAGGATCTGCAGCGCAACGATATACAGGCGGCGTTTCACGACGCAGCGGTTTTCAATACCGCCCATCGCGACAGTCTGGCGGATGACTGGTCCGGTCTGCGCGGCGAATTGCTGCGTGGCATGTCCTATCGCTATCTCGAGAGTTATATGGCGGTGATTTTCTGGTTCGCGGTGGCCGGGGCGCCGGGAGCGCTGCTGTATCGGTTATCGCTGCTGTACCGGGATCGAAGCGTGGATAGTCCCGAAACGGCCGATCTGGCCGACCAATGGCTGTGGTTACTGGAATGGCTACCGGTACGCCTGCTGGGGTTGACACTCGGCCTGGTCGGCGATTTTGGCGGCTGTATGCGGCGCTGGCGGGCATCCCTGTTGGCCGGGGGTGTGCCCGCGGCGGAGCTGTTGGGTGACTACGCGGAAGGTGCTTTGGGGAGTTTTGCAAGCGCCGATGAGGAAGTGACACCGGAGGTTGGCATGGCGGAGCTCGCGGCGCTGGCGCGGCTGTTTGCCCGCGCCATGGTGTGCTGGCTGAGTGTGATTGCCCTGGTTGTGATTATGCGTTAACGATCTCCCTGGGGTTGCCAGGGAATATCGCCCCCCGCTTCGTGGGCCAGGGTACGGGCTATTACGAACAATAAATCCGAAAGACGATTCATATATTCCCCAACCGCCGGGGCAACCGGCTCCGCTGCCGCCAGTTCAAACAGGCGACGCTCGGCGCGTCGACACACAGCGCGTGCCACGTGGGCATGGGCCGCCGCTTCACTGCCGCCGGGCAGAATAAACTGCCGCAACGGTGGCAAGTGCGCTTCGAGTTGATCGATTTCATTTTCCAGATGCTTTATTTGGGCGGTCGATATGGCGTCGCTTTCGACGCCGGCGACAATCGCGCCGAGGTCAAACAACTGGTGTTGCAGGTTTAGTAGCAGGGGCCGCAGGGGATGTGCCGGAGGCAAAGCCGCCACCAGCACGCCGAGGCAGGCGTTACTTTCATCGACGGCGCCCAGGGCTTCGACGCGCAGGCTGGTTTTGGTGGTGCGCGTACCATCGGCCAGGCCGGTGGCGCCCTGATCTCCGCTACGGGTGTACAAACGGGTCATGGTTCAATACTCATTTTGGTGGCGGCCGGTGCCGTACCAGGTTTCTGGTCGACGGCGAACAGGTCGCCCTCGGTTGATGGCGGGTTCCAGGGTGCGACCCGCCTTAATAACAACATACCCGGCAGGGCGAGTAGCGTACACAGATAGAAAAAATGTTCCCAGCCAATTTCTTCTACGAGAAAACCGGTGCTCGCGTTTGCCAGCACCCGGGGGACAGCGGTGAGGGCGGTGAACAGCGCCAGTTGGGTGGCGGTGTGGTGGCGGCTGGTGGTGCGGGCGATAAAGGCGATAAAGGCGGCGGCCCCAAGCCCCACGCCGAGGTATTCGAAGGCAATGACCAGTGCCAGTAACCACAGGCCGTCGCCAACGTGGGCCAGCAGCGCAAAACCGAGAATGGAGGCCATTTGCACCCCGCCGAATACCCACAGGGCGCGGTTGATACCGATGCTCACCATCAGCACGCCGCCGAGTGTGCCACCGATTAGCATGGGCCACAGGGCGGCGTTTTTTGCGATCCAGCCAATTTCGGAGAGCGAAAAACCCATGTCCAGGTAAAACGGTGTGGCCAGGGCGGTGGCCAGGTTGTCGCCCAGTTTATACAGGCACATAAAACTGAGAATAAGTAAGGCGTGAGATACTCCATTGCGCTGAAAAAATTCTTTGAATGGCTCCATCACCGCATCCCGCAGGGTCAGCGGCGGCGGGGAGGGATGCTCCGGTTCGGCGATGCTCAGGGTGGTGACAATTGCCACCAGCATGCCTGCGGCGGTAATCATAAAAACCTGTTGCCAGGGCAATATGTCCGCAAGGATCAACGCCAGGGAACCCGGCACCAGGCCGGCGATGCGATAGGCGTTGACGTGTATCGCATTGCCCAGACCCAGTTCCCGGTCTGGCAATAGTTCGCGCCGATAGGCATCGATGACGATGTCCTGGCTGGCGCCGAAAAAGGCAATGGTGGCGCACAGTGCGGCGATGGTGCCGAGCTGGGTTTGGGTGTCCAGTTGTGGCAGCAGCGCGACTGCCGCCAGTACGGCGATCTGGGTAACCAGCATCCAGCTGCGGCGCCGGCCCAGAAAAGGTAGCGGGTAGCGTTCCATTAGTGGGGCCCAGAAAAATTTCCAGGTGTAGGGCAGGCCGATCAGCGTAAACAGCCCAATTTCCTTGAGGCCCACGCCTTCCGTGCGCAACCACGCGGGCACCAGAGAAATCAGGATGTAGAGTGGTAACCCGGACGCGAAACCGGTAAACACACAGATGAGCATGCGGCGGTTAAGAATGGCAGCGGCAAAATCCCGATAGGTCATGGGGGTCCTTGTGTTGCGACGGGTACGATGCGAGAGGTGCTAACAGTAACTAATTGCCAGCGCGGCCACCACATTTTCCACGGGGTTGGGCTAATTTAGCGATTTTTTAACTGTGTGTTAGAGGCGCTATTGACGCTACGGCCCGAGGTTAATTCGGCAGGGCGGGTTGAAAACGGGGCTGTGCAACCCAATGCTTGGTTACATGGCCCGCCCCGAGACCGTCCTGTGCGCATTCTGTTATTGATTTTTATTGCAATACCCCTGGCCGAAGTGTGGCTGCTAATGCAGGTGTGGAGCGCGTTCGGCGGCTGGTTTACGGTCGGCTCGGTACTGCTAACGGCGGTGATCGGCGTGGGGCTGTTGCGTCGCCAGGGTTTCGCCACGTTGGTGCGTGTCCAGCAACGTATGGCGCAAGGCGAGTTGCCCGCAAGGGAGATGGTCGAGGCGGTTGTTCTGGCGGTCTCGGGCGCGCTGTTGCTGACGCCGGGCTTTTTTACCGACGCACTGGGTTTTGCGGGATTGGTGCCGGGGTTGCGCGGCTGGATAGCGGCACGGGTTCTGAGTCGGGTTCAGGTAATTGGCGGGGCCGGATTTACCGCCGATCACTCCGCAAAAACCGGGGATACCGAAGCGTTGGAGGGGGAATTTCGGCGCGAGGAGTAGTCGCGATGCTCGCGCTGGCAATACTCTGAGATCGTCAGCCGGGGGTGCAACAGGAAAGAGGCCACGGCCTGGCTACCGTGGCACTGTCGTCTTTGGTGGCCCGTACCCTGAATTTAATCAGGGCTTGCCAGAGGCGCGTACACGACAGCTATCGACAGTGTAGGAGATTAGTATGGCAGGCGCCAGTATCGAGCTAAACACCGCCGAGGTGCGCAGCGCCATCGGCGCGGCCCTGGCGGCGCTGGACAATCCGACGCCGCTGCTGCAAGCGATCAGCGAGCACCCGTAGTGCGCCCACCGCGCGTGGTCTGGATGTTTTTTTAGGGGGTGCCCTTGTTTTTTTTTGGGGTGCCTCCACATAGGGTTCAGCTTCGGGTATTTCCCGAACTGAAGATTTAATAACTTTAGTCAGGTGGAGAGTAGAGATGAAGATTCGTCCCTTAAACGACCGCGTTGTCGTGCGCCGTAATGCTGAAGAAGAGAAGACCGCTGGCGGTATTCTGCTTCCTGGATCGGCCAAAGAAAAACCCAATAAAGGTGAAATAGTAGCGATTGGTGACGGTCGCATGCTGGTGAGTGGTGAAATAGTACCTCTGTCTGTAAAAGTTGGCGACAAGGTTATTTTTGGTGGCTACGCCAATAACACCATCAAAGACGGCGACGACGAGTTGATTATCATGAGCGAAAGCGAGATTTTCGGCGTTCTCGAAGACTAGGATTTCGCGGGTCAGGTCTGCGAAGGCCAGGGCATCGAAGTTTGTCGACGCAAGTTAATCCATTCAAGAATTTGAGACATTAGAAGGAACAAGATCATGGCTGCAAAAGACGTGAAATTTGGCGACAAGGCCCGCCAGCAAATGCTGATAGGCGTTAATATCCTGGCGGATGCCGTTAAAATTACCCTTGGCCCCAAAGGGCGCAATGTGGTGTTGGACAAGGCGTTCGGCGCCCCTACCGTGACTAAAGACGGTGTGTCGGTGGCGAAGGAAATCGAACTGAAGGACAAGTTCCAGAATATGGGCGCGCAAATGGTCAAGGAAGTGGCCAGCAAGTCGTCCGATGAAGCCGGCGATGGTACTACTACAGCGACCGTATTAGCGCAATCCATTGTCAGCGAAGGTTTGAAAGCCGTTGCTGCGGGTCTCAACCCAATGGATCTGAAGCGCGGTATCGACAAGGCGGTAGCGGTGGTCGTGGAAGAAATTCGCAAAATCGCCAAGCCCTGTACCGACAGCAAGGAAATCGCACAGGTGGGTTCTATCTCCGCCAACAGCGATACCCAGGTTGGTGAAATCATTGCTGAAGCAATGGACAAGGTGGGCAAAGAAGGCGTGATTACCGTCGAGGAAGGACCAGGCCTGGAAAACGAGCTGGATATCGTGGAGGGCATGCAGTTCGATCGCGGTTATCTGTCTCCGTACTTTATCAATAATCAGGAAAGCATGAGCGTGGAAATGGAATCCCCGTACATCCTCCTGCTCGACAAAAAAATCTCCAATATTCGCGAAATGTTGCCACTGCTGGAAGCGGTAGCCAAAGCCGGCAAACCGCTGATGATCATCGCGGAAGACGTTGAAGGCGAAGCCCTGGCGACACTGGTGGTGAACAATCTGCGTGGCATCGTCAAGGTTGCTGCCTGCAAGGCCCCGGGTTTTGGCGACCGTCGCAAGGCGATGTTGCAGGACGTGGCCATTCTGTCCGGCGGTACGGTGATTTCTGAAGAAGTGGGTCTCGATCTGGAGAGCGCTACCCTGGAGCACCTCGGTCAGGCCAAGCGCATCAGCATGACCAAGGAAAACACCACGATTATTGATGGCAAAGGCACTGATGCTGATATCAAGTCCCGCGTCAAACAAATTCGTGCCGAAATTGAAGATACCAGTTCCGATTACGACCGCGAAAAGCTGCAGGAACGTCTGGCCAAACTGGCTGGCGGCGTGGCCATTATCAAAGTGGGCGCGGCAACTGAAGTTGAGATGAAAGAGAAAAAGGCCCGCGTCGAAGATGCGTTGCACTCAACCCGTGCTGCGGTTGAGGAAGGCGTGGTCGCCGGTGGTGGCGTGGCGTTGATTCGCGCGCTCAAGTCTATCGAAAATCTGAAGGGCGATAACAACGATCAGGACGTGGGTATTCGTATCGCCCGCCGTGCCATGGAGCAGCCTCTGCGCCAGATCGTTGAAAATGCTGGCCAGGAAGGTTCGATCATTGCCGAGAACGTCAAAAATGGCAAAGGTAGCTACGGTTACAATGCTGCGACTGGCGAATATGGCGATATGATCGCAATGGGTATTCTTGATCCGGCCAAGGTAACGCGTACTGCTCTGCAGGGCGCGGCATCCATAGCTGGACTGATGATTACCACGGAAGCCATGATTTGCGACGCCAAGGACGACAGCGCTACCGGTGGTGCACCCGATATGGGTGGCATGGGCGGTATGGGTGGCATGGGCGGTATGGGTGGTATGGGCGGTATGATGTAAGTCGAGTCTCCCTCCAGCTACACCAAAGCCCCGCGCATGCGGGGCTTTTTTTGTGGCCAGCGGTCCACGCGTTGGCCAACCTCCGCGTTCAGTATTGCGGGAATCACTATTAGTGGTTTTTTTACGCCGCGTTTATGACTAGAATAAAGGACTGCGACGGGTTTGCTACGCCGTCATCCCGGTGCGGCCGGGCAACGGTACAATCAACCAATAATACACAGGGTGAAAACGATGGATAATTTTCTTTCGGTAGACTATCTGAATTTCTTGTTTCGCTGGGGACACTTGCTGTTTGGTATCACCTGGATCGGGGTTTTGTACTACTTTAACTTTATTCAGGGAGCCTACTTTAAGGAGGCTGGCCCGGAAGCACTTAGCGACGCCAAAGCCAAACTTGCCCCGCGCGCACTGTGGTGGTTCCGTTGGGGCGCCATGTTTACTTTTCTGACCGGTCTGGTGCTGCTGATGGGTGTGCAGGGCAAAGCGGTGATGAATGACTACATCGTTGTCGGTGCGACCCTGGGTACACTGATGTTTCTCAATGTCTGGCTGGTGATCTGGCCCGCCCAGCAAATCGCGCTGGGCATGACGGCGGGTGACGCGCCTGCCGCCGGTGCAAAAGCGCTACTGGCTTCACGGACTAATACCCTGTTTTCAGCGCCCATGGCGTATTGCATGCTGGCTTCTCCCCATGTCGGTTACGGTGCCGATCATCTGCTGAGCGCCAGTGGCGGCGGTGCGGGTCTGTATGCCGCGCTGGCGGTGGTTGCGGCCCTCGAGGTCAACGGGCTAATGGGTAAGCAGGGCCCCATGACCACCGTCAAGGGTGTGATACACAGTAGCATCGGCCTGACTGTAGTGGTAGTCGCACTGCTGGTACTTTTGTGACACAGCGGGCGTGATAGCCCGGTCTGGCAGGTCAAAAAAACCGGCGATACCGCCGGTTTTTTTGTAGGTGAAATTTGGCTCGGTGTATAATTGCGCACCCCACACAGTCTGGAACAGTCGACCATGAGTGATAAAGGATCAAATCGCCGCGGGCCATTCGTGGCTGAGCGCGACGACCGGCTCGATACGCATGCAGAGCGGGACGAAAAACCCGATTACCCGCAGCGTACTGCGCGGGGTGAGCACTCCGGAGGATCCGGGGGTGGTAGCCACACCAGCGGCGGCGTGAAACTGATGATCGCGGTATTGCTGCTGGCCCTGCTTGGACTCGGTGGATTTGCGTGGCAGCAGAGTCAGGCGCAGACGGCGCTGACCGAGCGGTTTGATGAATTGGCCGCCAAAATAGAGTTCACCGATGAATCGTTGAATCAGTCGGGAACGGCCTTATCCGTACAAATAAAAGCGCACTCCGAGCAGTTGGATAAACAGTGGGCGGAAATCAAAAAGTTGTGGGTGGTCGCCAATGAACGCAATCGACAGGCCATAAGCGATTTACAGGCCACGACCGAAAAGCAGGGGCAGGCCGCCAAAAAACTCGAGCAATCCATTGCCGCGCAGAAGATAAAGGTGGATCAGGCCCTGGCTAAAGTTAGCGACGTCAGTTCCGGATCCCTGGCGCTTACTGCACAAATAGAGGAATTGCAAAATCGCTTGCAGGCGGGACTTAACAAAATTGTAGCGCTGGAAAAATCCTCCCAGCAGTTGCAAGCCACATTCCAGAGCAGGGTGGCTAACAATGAGGAGGCGATTCGCTCCATCGATGCATTTCGTCGCCAGACCAACCAGCAGCTGGAAGAAATTCGCCGCAGCATGGCGACCCAGTAACCATCCTGTGATGGCTGGATTTGGTCACTGGACCCGTCTGCCGGGCCTGTGAGAAGTAGTTAATCTTACAGACCGGGCGTTTCGGCCAGCGTCCTCACCCAAAGCATTCACTCAAAGCATTAACCCAAAGCATTAACCCAAAGCATTCACCCCTGGTGATCACACAGGACCCCGGATATGACAATTATTCGTCAGGACGATTTAACTGCCAGCATTGCCGACGCCCTGCAATTCATTTCTTATTACCACCCGGTGGATTTTATTAAGGGCGTGCACGACGCGTATCTACGCGAGGAATCACCGGCCGCGCGGGACGCGTTGGCGCAAATTCTGGTGAATTCCAGAATGTGCGCTCTGGGTCACCGGCCCATCTGTCAGGACACGGGCATTGTTACGATTTTTGTAAAAGTAGGTATGCAAGTACAGTGGCAAGGCGGCGGTGCGCTCAGCGATGCGATCAATGCTGGCGTACGCCAGGCCTATCAAAATCCTGATAATGTGCTGCGCGCCTCCATCCTCGCCGACCCCGATGGCGCACGCAGCAACACTGGCGACAATACTCCGGCGGTGATTCACTACGATATCGTACCGGGTACCACCGTCGAGGTGCATGTTGCCGCCAAGGGCGGCGGGTCAGAGGCTAAAGCCAAGTTTGCCATGCTCAATCCGTCCGATTCAGTGGTGGACTGGGTGCTTGAGCAGGTACCAAAAATGGGGGCGGGCTGGTGCCCGCCGGGCATGCTGGGGATTGACATCGGTGGCACTGCGGAAAAGGCCATGTTGCTGGCGAAGGAGGCGTTGCTGGATCCAATCGACATTCAGGATCTACAGGCTCGGGGGGCCGCCAGTCGCGCCGAACAGCTGCGACTGGAGCTGTTCGACAAGGTGAACGAGCTGGGTATCGGCGCCCAGGGATTGGGGGGGCTAACGACAGTGCTGGATGTCAAAGTGAAGGATTTTCCTACGCACGCGGCCAATAAAGCGGTGGCCATGATTCCCAACTGTGCGGCTACCCGCCACATGCATTTCACCCTCGACGGGAGCGGCCCGGTGCACTTGACTCCCCCGGATCTGTCCGACTGGCCGGATATTGCCTGGGAAGTGGGCGACAGCGTGCGTCGCGTCGCCCTCGATCAAATTACGCAGGCGGATATTCAGGACTGGCGGGCGGGGGAAACCGTCCTGCTGAGCGGTAAATTACTGACCGGGCGAGATGCTGCCCATAAGAAAATTGTGGACCTGCTTGCGGCGG
>JBFJKD010000074.1:0-9173 GCA_041635095.1 Porticoccaceae bacterium | reverse complement strand
TGACAATCCTGCCCAGCCAGGTACGAATTTGCGCGCGGCCCTCGAATTGTCCGATGGCCTGGTGGGCCTTGAGCCAGGCATTCTGCACCACCTCTTCCGCTTCTGATTGACCGACGATGGGTACGGCAAGGGCGATCAGGGCGCGATGATGATCCCGCACAAGTTCGGCAAACAGGGATTGATCTCCATTCCTGAGTTTACGTAATGCGTCATCATTCACGATCTGTTATTTCCTTGTCTGTCCTTGTCGGGTTTGTTCTGGAACTTGTTGAATCTTTCATATCCGGCGGGCATCGCGCAGGCTCGTCAAAACCTTTGGTGTGCCCAACACCTTTGGAGCGTTCAATAACAATCACCATCATGAAAATATCAAGGGTCTGATTTACTCTCTTATTGGGTACTGAATGCCCGGCAATGATATAAACCCGTCAGTCAACGGCATATTACTATATCGGGGCATGATCGGGGCATGGAAGGGTTTTATCGTTATCAACACAAGGCGCACATCACCAACATGTCCAGCCCATACCGGTTGGGGTGGATATGCAATCACGCTGAGTCCGATGCCGAACCAGTATTGGCGGTCTGATGCAGTGTGGCAACAGCTGCCAACAGAGTGGCGACTTCCTCTTCGGCGATTAACACCTCCTCCTCTGAGCGCTGTGAAACGACGTTTTTGCTGAGAGCATCATGTTCGTAATTGTGGGGCGCGTTCGCAAAAATAGTCTCCCAGGTAAACTCTCCGAGCATTCCGGTATTGTTTTCGAGAATGATCGTGCCAACGCGGATCCTGCAATATTTGGTCTCGGCACTTGACCTTGTTGCCGACAGGATGTGAAGAGGGGATCCTCCACAGGGTTGGTGTTTTTTTGACCCAATCCAGTGGATTCTCGGCTCGGTTGGCCGGGATAGTTGGTCAACGCAAAAGAATTTTTTCAAGAAATTTCTGAGCATGGTATTTTTCATGGTATTACAAATTATAAGGAAAATAATCCATTGAACATAAAATATAAAAAAGGCTTATTTATAATCGAGGGGGAGTAGCGAGAACTTTTAACCAATTGAAATACAGTGAATCAATAACTCTAATCAACAATATAATCTACATCATCAATGGTATTTTTGTTGTATCCCTTGCCTGTAACAGGGCAACTAAACAATTAACGGCACGAGAGGAAAATAGAGGTGGCATGGCCTCGGCGATCTGAAGCTGAGTGTGCTTAGTAGCGACTCGGAAACCTGCAATACCGGTATAGCTTAAAACTCACTTTGCCATTTCTTGCTGACATAAATTAACTGGGATAGCCCACTGTCTTACCGCTCCACTTAGACCGTTGGTGGCGCTATCTTTTCCTGTGGGGGTCTATTTGCAATTTCATAACTGATCGCCTTAGTGGGTAATTGCTGCGTGTTGGTTGTTGCTGCGACATTTTGTCACATGTTAACGCTCCCGGGTAAGCATTAGACTTTCGGGCGTTTTAAGGCCAGTTAACTTTTGTCACCCAAGGAAAATGTCATGCATCTATCGGTGCGTAAGCCACTTGCCATTTTTGTGAGTTTCGGTATGAGCTTCCCGCTCATCACACTCGCTGCTGAACCATCTAACCGCCAATCGTCAGCCAGTAGAATCGAAGAAGTTACCGTGTACGGTCAGCAAACCAAACCCGCTTTGGAAGCTGAGCAGGCGCTCACTCCGGGCGGCGTCACTCTCGTGGATGGCGCTGACCTTTATCAGCGCAACGTATCGAGCATGGCCGATATGCTGCGCTATGTTCCGGGCCTATGGGTCGCCAGTGGCGCTACCGGCGATACCACCTACTTTTCCAGTCGAGGCTCCAACCTCGATGCTACCAATTACGATGGAAATGGCATCAAACTATTGCAGGACGGTCTGCCGGTAACGGCGGCCGATGGCAATAACCACAATCGGGATGTTGATCCGTTAAGTGCAAATTTTGCCGTCGTCGCCCGTGGTGCCAATGCCCTGACTTACGGTGCCAGTACGCTGGGTGGCGCGATAGACTTTATTACGCCGACGGCCCGCGACAGAGCCCCCCTGGAGGTATACATCAACGGCGGCAGCCATGACCAGTTGCAGGGTCGGTTGAGCGCGGGCACGGTAGCGGGTGATTTTGACGGACTGGTGACAGTTGAGGCCAGGCGTTGGGATGGCTACCGCGAGCACCAGAAACAGGAGCGCGAGAGCCTCTATGCCAATGCCGGTTGGCAGTTTAACGATGCTGTGAGCACACGGCTTTACCTGACCTATATCAATAACGACCAGGAACTTCCGGGTGCGCTGAACCGTGGCCAGTGGAAAGACGACCCGGAACAGGCCGAAGCCGCTGCCAGCGCCGGCAACTACCAGCTCAATGTCAACACCTGGCGGATCGCCAATAAAACCACCTGGGACATCAACGACAACAGCAGTTTGTCAGTAGGCGTTTCTTACGAGGAACAGGATCTCTACCATCCCATCGTTTACAGCCCTTTTTTCAGTCTGCTTATTGATACAGAACAGTACAATACTGGCACCAGCGTACGCTATAACCTGCGCCAGGGTGATCATGATCTGCTGTTAGGCCTTAATTACGGAATCACTGTAGTCGAAGGTGGAAATTACAGCCACGAGGGTGGCCGCCGCGAGGATCTGATGACCCGGGTGGATAACGAGGCAGATAGTCTGGAGTTATTCCTGGTGGACCGCTGGCAATTTGCGTCAAAGTGGACAGTGGTCTACGGTGCGCAGGCGGTTTTGGCTACCAGGGAAGCGCGCAATATTTCTGTGGCTTCCAACGCCGTGCGCAACCCCGAAGCGGACTATGACAGTATCAACCCCCGCATGGGCCTGATTTATCAGCTGACACCCAACGTGGAATTGTTTGCCAACTTCAGCAAGCTCTATGAAGCGCCCACCAACTTCGAGTTGGAAGACGACGAGCGCGGCAACGAAGAAACCCTGGATGCCATGCGCGGCGGCGTATTTGAGATCGGTACCCGCGGCAACCAGGCGTTGGGGAATGCCGGTGAATGGCACTGGGATGTTGCTCTTTACTATGCGCAACTAAAGGATGAAATTCTGTCCAGGGATGACCCGAATGTACCTGGTACCAGCCTGTCGACAAATGTTGACGACACCATTCATGGGGGCCTTGAGGCATTGGTCGGCGCCAGTTTCACGCTGGGCAATGGCGACAGCATCGAGCCACTGATCAATCTGACGGTCAATGAATTTTCTTTCGATAATGACTCGGTCTATGGCAACAACGAGTTACCCGCCGCACCTGGGTATGCTATCAAAGGTGAGATTCTTTATCGTAGCGCCACTGGGTTTTTTGCTGGCCCGACTTTCGATATTGTCGATGAGCGTTACGCGGACTTCGAAAATACCTACACCGTTGACAGTTATGAGCTGCTGGGTTTTCGTACGGGCTTTTCCCGTGGGACTTGGGAGCTATGGGGTGAAATCCGTAATCTCACCGATGAGAACTATGTTTCTCTGTTCAGCGTGAAAGATGTTGCCGCACAGGATGCGGCCATTCTTACGCCAGGTGAACCGCGCTCGGTCTATGCGGGTGTGAGATTTCAATTTTAACTGCCCACCTGACACGACAACAATAATCACCCTTTGGATGGAACAATGAGCAAAAGGGAAACTACTGTGCCGACGCAGTCTGCACGAGAGCCGTTTGGACCGTGGTACCGTGCCGTATGGCGCTGGCATTTTTATGCGGGTGTATTTGTCATTCCATTTTTGCTGATGCTGGCATTGAGCGGATTGTTGATGCTGATCAGCAAACCACTTGAGCCGCTTTTACATCAAGAGCTTATTACGGTTACGCCTGCGGGAACCCCGTTGTCTGGATCAACGCTGTTAGCCAGGGTTTCCGAACGTTACCCCGATGCTGTGGTGTCTCTGTATTTGCCTCCGAGTACGGCAGAGCAATCCGCCAGATTCTCGGTAATGGATGCCGCTCCCGGCCATGCTGACCATAATGCACCAAGCATCACGGTTTATCTGAATCCTTACAGTGGTGAAATATTGGGAACACAGGATCCCGCCGCAACGTGGTACATGCGCTTGAAGAATTTTCACGGCTCACTGTTTCTCGGTGATTTCGGTGACAGTGTCATTGAGATAGCAGCGGGCTTTGCGGTGCTGATGGTGCTGACAGGTCTGTACCTCGCCTGGCCAGGCAGGAACTGGCAAAAATCCGTAAGCCAGCGGCAAGTGTCTGATCGTGAAAAGTGGCGCCGCGTTCACCGCTTCATAGGGTTGTTTATCGCCATACCCTTGCTGTTTTTTCTGATATCCGGGCTGGCCTGGACCAATGTGTGGGGCGGCAAGCTTGTGCAGGCCTGGAGTTCACTGCCTGGCACCCACTACGTTGTAACCCAACCGGAACTGACGCATCAATCGATGCAGCAAGCAGGTATAAACCCGATACCCTGGGCGCTGGAAAAAACGCCGATGCCCGCGTCTAATCCCGGCACGGCCAGTTACGGGCTTGATGAACTGGTGGCGTTTGCCCGGAAGCAGGGATTTAGCCACTATCGTGTACATCTGCCCCAGGGTGATACCGGTGTCTGGACAATCTCTGCCACGACCATAGCGGGAGATGTGACTAACCCTTTTGCAGAGCGGATCGTCCATCTGGACCAATTCAGCGGTGAAGTACTGGCCGAACTAACCTTTGCAGATTATCCGGCAATGGGCAAAGCGATGGCCGCCTTTATCCCATTACATCAGGGCGATCTGGGATTCTGGAACTGGCTACTAAATATGGCTCTGGTGATGGTAGTGGTAGTTTTGATTGTCACTGGCACCACACTCTGGTGGAAGCGTCGTCCAAAACAGGTTCTCATGCTGTCACCTCCAGAGGCCTCGCCCTCCGTTAGCAAAAAGGTGATCGCGTGCAGTTTGCTGGTTGCGCTCTGTTTCCCACTATCAGCTGCGGTTCTGGCTGTGGTTATCATGGTTGATTGGCTGTTGTTATCCCGAATATATTGGCTACGGGCAGCGATTAAGTAGCATTTATCACATGGGCACAGCGGCTTAAGCCCGTCTTCAACATTGACATCGAAACCTGCCGGGAATGCGAGGGTGCTGTGAAGGTGATTGCCTGCATCGGAGACCCGGTGGTGATCATGTGGATCCTTGAGCATCTGAAACACAAAGCGGAAACCGCGGTGAGCCCAGGGCGCCACCGGCTGGGCTGCTGAATCAAAGGAGTCAGACGCCATTAATTCGCGATCAGATTCAAGTCAATCGAGCCTGTCCCTATGGATTCCCTGTCGATTAAAGGAATAAGTGCCCCGCATCAGAAATTCCAGATCAGCCATGCCATTAATTCCAGGCGGGACTGGTCGTCGCCCATAAATGCCTTGGCGGCGCTTTGCGGTTGTGCATAGTTCACCGCTAACCCGTAAATCAGGGGTCCCGGTGGCGTCCAGTCTAGGATGGTGTTGATTTCCCGGGACCAGTTACGTCCCGCGCCAGGGCTCCACTCGCGATCGAGACTGATGTCGTAAAACTGGAGCCGCAGGTGGGTGGTGGCGCTGGGCCGCAAGCCCAGTTCAAATAATGACACCCGCTCGTTGGTGCTGAATACTTCCCAGCTGCTGATACTGCCAACGAACCAGGTTCCCCAGTCTACCCAGCCGAAAAGCATCGGGTCGTAACCCTCGTAATCGCGGGTGGTGGGGTCGTCGCCACTCATCGTGATGCGGCTTATTTTAAGATACGGATGCAGCGGCGCCGTGAATTGCCATTTGGCATCCAGGTGTCCGCCCCAGGCGTCGCGGTCCTGTGTGCCGGGCGACGGCAGACCGTGAAGCAGCTTTACCGTGCCGGCCTCCTTGACCAGTTCGCCCTCCAGGGACAGTGCCGGTAGCCGTTTTGCGGTGTACTCGCCGCGTACGCTTAACGCGATGGTGTCGGCTTCTATTTCACTGTCGTCATCCCGTACAAAAGCCGCGATCTCCCAGTTGCCTGCCGGGGTATCATTGATAGCGAGATGAGCACCATGCAGTCGACTTTTGCCGTGGTGTTCCCCCAGATACCCGTCCAGCACCAGGATGGGTTTGTCGGTGCGAGCGCTGAACAGAGTCAGGTCCAACGGCCCCTGTTGAAAATTGACGCGAACCCCCGGCATAGAGCGCATACCAGCGGTCCATACGGTGGCTTTGTCGCTGACCCCATCCCACACTAAAAACCCGTCGCCGAAGCCGAACTCCTGGCGACCCAGGGTAAAACCGAAATGGCCACCGAAAAGTCCTGTGCCCTCTAGATTCCAGATGTCGAGCAGCGCATCGGTTTCGTCCTGGACGAAGGTAAGATCTCGCGACTGCCCCCACACCGAACCGAAAGCGCCACGCAGATTAGCGGAAAGATGTTCGCCGAGAGACAACCGGGTACCTAGTTTGAAGGTGGTTTCGATAAAACTGGCATCGAGATTGCGGTTATATTGTGGGTTGCTATGATCGACCGCAAATATCATCAGCTCGCCGTGAATGACGGGCTTGCCGAAGTCGTCGGTTGCCGCGCGCGCCGGTGAGAATACGGTCAGCCCCAGCAACGCGACCCACAGACACCGGGTATACCGGCGCCTGAAGGAATGGAACCTGGTAGCGATCATGGCAGCACCTCGTTTATCGTGTCGGTTGTTAAGTGGGATCAAGGTACTGGTGAAAAATGGAATGCAAAAATCCGTAGTCCCCGCTGGGGTGACACGGAGGGTCCGCACTATCTAATCCTTACAGAGGCGCAAGCAGTGCTCTCACGCAAGCAGTGCTCCCATTTGTGTCGGGCTTCGAGCGTAAGTAGCATTCGTGCTCCCAATGTAGCTATATTTTTTTAATGTGCGAAGGGAGTATAGAGTCATCGGGCTAAAATATAAAAACCGGCGGATCGCAAATGCGGTCATGCTAATCTGTCTGGGGAATTTCTCCTTCACACGCCGCATAGTGCTTTTGTCGATGCAGCCGAAAAATATTCCACGCCGGTGGGACCGTCCGCAGGCGCATTCTCAACCACAATGCAGGGGTACAATGGATTGATGGCTAATTTAAAAGCAGTTACCCGATCAATGCGACTCCCATTTTTGATACTAACACCGGTTTGCGTGTTTCTCGGCGCGAGCGTTGTCGTGGCGACTCACGGCACAATCAATCTGTCGCTGCTGCTGTTAGCCTTGTTGGGTGCTCTGTTTGCCCATGTCAGCGTCAATGTGCTCAACGAATATTATGATTTTAAAAGTGGTTTGGATTTGACCACGCAAAGAACCCCCTTCAGTGGCGGCAGTGGCGCGTTGCCCGGTAATCCTGAAGTAGCGGGGATCGTACTCGCCGTGGGCGTGACTTCCCTGCTGGCGACATCGGCTATTGGTGGGTTTTTTATCTGGACCAGCGGGCCGGGTATTCTGCCTATCGGGATGATGGGCTTGCTATTGATTGTGTCCTACACCCGATGGGTTAATCGGCGGCCGCTTCTGTGCCTGATCGCGCCAGGGCTGGGCATAGGGTTTCTGATGGTGGTGGGTACGCAATTTGTCCTGCAGGGGGAGCATGTGTCTCTGGCCTGGATTGTGTCGGCGGTGCCCTTTTTCCTGGTCAATAATTTATTGTTGGTTAATCAGTACCCCGATATCCAGGCCGATACGCGGGTGGGGCGCAAAAATTTCCCCATTGTGTATGGCCTCAAGGTAAGCAATGGGATGTATGCGCTGTTCGCGGTGGCTGCGACAGTGACGGTCGTTTGGGGGGTAGGGAGCGGTCAGCTTCCGCGCGGAAGTTTAATCGCGCTGGCGCCGATGCCACTGGCGGTATTTTCATTGTATGGGGCGATCAAACACCGGGACAAAATTGCGTGTTTCCCGCAGTATCTCGGGGCAAATGTGCTGGTGGCGTTGCTAACTCCGCTACTTCTTGGGATATCATTGGTAACAGGGTCTGGCCTGCCGTTGCCCGGTTATTAATTCAGGCGATAAAAAATATGTATGACTTGTCGGAAAAAAATACCGACCGCTGGAAAAATAACGTGCAGCCCTGGGTAACCGCCGTTCGTTCAGGTGCCATAGAAAGTCGCGTATTAGACACCTCGGGCCATTATTGACACAGTGCGCACACGGCAACCCACTACTGTTCTGGATGTGGGTTGCGGAGAAGGTTGGCTAGTGCGGGGACTTGACCGAGGCAGAATACGCTGCGTGGTGTTCACCAGGCCGTTAATTTTTTAACAACTACTATTTAATAACTGCGAACTATTTAATAACTACTAACTAAGAGGTACAGCATGGGGATTCGCACCGGGGCACAATACATTGAGGGGTTGAAAGACGGGCGGTCGCTGTATATCGCCGGGAAGTTGGTGCGAGATGTCACTACCTATGCGCCCCTGCAGGGCATTATTCGTACCATGGCGGAACATTTCGACGCCTTTCACGATCCGAATTTGCAGCCGAAGTACACCTTTGCGTCTCCGAAGGACGGCAAGCTCGTCAGCAATTCGTTTGAAATCGCCACCAGCGTCGAACAGATACAGCGGCGGGTCGAGGGGGAAACCCTGCGCAAGGAGGCGACCTTTGGTTTGATGGGCCGCTTGCCCGATTTTATGAACGCGTTTATGACCGATATCGCCATGGTCGCGCCCCATGTACTGGGTCACAAGGACAAGCAGTTTGGTGAAAATGCTATCGCCTACTGGGAATACTGCCGGGACAATGATATCTGTCTGACCCACACCCTGGTGGACCCGAAACGGGACTACAGCAAGGACGTGATGGATTCTGGTACGGTGAAAATCGTCAAGGAAAGTGATGCCGGAATTTATGTGACCGGTGCCCGTATGTTGTCCACGCTGGCGCCCGTCAGCGATGAGTTATTCGTGGGCGCGTTTATGCCGCGCCACCCTGGGGAGGAGAAACTGGCGCTTAGCTTTGCGGTTCCGGTGGCGACGGCAGGGCTAAAATTTATTGCCCGGGAAAGTTACGCCCGGGGTCGCAGTACCTATGATCGCCCGTTAAGTGAGCGGTATGACGAAGGTGATGCGCTGGCTGTATTTGACAATATGTTCGTGCCCTGGGAACGGGTATTTGTCGCCGGTGATTTACTGGCGCACAACACCATGATGTCCATGTATCCCGGTTACCTGGGCTTGCAGGCCAATATTCGGG
>JBFJKD010000073.1:0-9200 GCA_041635095.1 Porticoccaceae bacterium | reverse complement strand
TTAAACAGTGTGCTCGCAACAATCATCCCTTCGCGTATTGCCACTGGGGTGAGTTCCACCCGCCCAATCACATCTCCCAGAGCTAGAATCGATGGTTCCTTGGTGAAAAATTTGTCATTCACCACAATGGCGCCGTTAGTGTTGGTAGTAACGGCAGTATTTTCGAGCCCGAGACCCGTTGTGTTGGGCCTGCGACCCGTGGCGTAGAGCACTCCGTCCGCTTCTATTTTCTGCCCGCCCTCAGTAATTATGTGTAGTCCTTCGCCATTTTTCTCAACACTGGTCACATCGCAGTTAAAATGCAGCTTGACCCCCAGCTCTTGCATTTCTTCCGCCAATAGTTCGCGCAAGTCCTGATCAAACCGTTTGAGGAATAGTGGGCCGCGGTACACCAAATCAGTTTGCACACCTAACCCCTGCATAATGCCGGCAAATTCCACTGCAATATACCCGCCACCGACAATCACAAGGCGCTTTGGTAACGCCTCCAGATAAAACATATCGTCGGACGTAAACACATGTTCGCGCCCGGGGAATTCCGGCACGTAAGGCACCCCGCCACTGGTGATCAAAATATATTTACAGGAGAAATTGCTGCCATTGATGGCCACGGTATGCGGGTCAACGATAACCGCCCGACCGTCTAGTATATTTACGCCAGCGTTACTGAGTAGATCGCGATATATTTGATTGAGTCGTGATATTTCGGCATTTTTATTGTCGCGCAGCGTCCTCCAGGCGAACGCAGGTGGTTCCAGTTGCCAACCAAAGCCAGCAGCCGACATAAAGTTTTCGTGGTATTCCGCTGCGTAAACAAATAATTTCTTGGGTATGCAACCCATGTTAACGCAGGTGCCGCCCAAATATTTTTGCTCCGCGACCGCGACCCGTGCGCCGTATTGGGCGGACATCCGGGCAGCTCTTACGCCACCTGATCCGGCGCCAATGACAAATAAATCGTAATCCCATTCAGTCATTATTTGTTACCACGTCGAGACCAAACCAGCTTAGTTGTTTACGTAGCCCCACCACACCACCCACAATAATTAGCGTTGGCGCTCGCGCTTCCATGCCTCTCACTCGAGCGGCAAGGTTACCGAGGTTGCCATCGATAACGCGCTGTCGCAACGACGTGCCCTTTTCAATCAATGCAGCTGGCGTCTGTGCATCCATACCGTGGGCAACGAGACGTTCACAGATCGTCTCTAGACCATTTAATCCCATATAAAAAACCAGTGTTTGATTAGGCGCAGCCAGGTGCGACCAGTTCAGGTCGAGCTGCCCTTCTCGCCGATGACCGGCAATAAACTGCACCGAGGTCGCATAGTCCCGGTGTGTAAGTGGAATACCCGCATAGCTCGCGCAACCCGATGCAGCGGTGATCCCCGGCACCACCTGAAAGGCTATGCCCTGTTCCGCCAGGTGCGCAATTTCCTCGCCGCCGCGACCGAATATAAACGGATCTCCCCCTTTTAAACGCAATACCCGTTTTCCAAGGCGCGCGAGGTCGACCAGCTTTTGATTAATATTGTCCTGGGTAACAGGATGCTCTCCCGCAGTCTTACCGACGTAATACAACTGCGCGTCACGTCGCACCAAACCCAAAACCTCCTTTGACACCAGGCGATCATAGAGCACCACATCGGCCTGCTGCATTAATCGCAGGGCTTTAAAAGTCAGGAGATCTGGGTCACCCGGACCCGCTCCCACCAGATAAACTTCGCCACTGAGAGTGTCCTCCAGGCTGGCATTGAGTTGCGCCAGCAGGCGTTGCTCCGCTTCACTTTCTCTACCGGCGTAGACCAGTTCGGCAATAGTTCCCTGCAACGCGTTTTCCCAGAACCGAGTACGCGCACTTAATTCGCTAATGTGTTGCTTGACCAACGCTCTAAATTTGCCAGCGAGTGCGGCCAAATGCCCAAAACTAGCGGGAATCAAAGACTCCAGGCGGGTACGTAGCACGCGAGCCAACACCGGCGCATGACCACCTGAGCTGATGGCTATCAGTACCGGCGAACGGTCGATAATCGACGGAAAAATCACTGTACACAATTCCGGATCATCGACCACATTGACCGGAATACCCAAACGTTGCGCATCCGCCGAGACAAGTTGATTACAGGTACAGTCACTGGTGGCCGCTATCACCAGTATTGCGCCATTTAGCATACCTGTTCGATAGGATTCGAGACGTACCGGAATGCCATGTGCCTGTGTAAATTGTTGCGTATCGCTACTTATTGCAGTGGCGACGATCTCGATTGTAGCGCCCGCGTCCAGCAACATGCGTAACTTGCGTAGCGCCGTGCCACCAGCACCGATTACCACGCAGCGCCGCCCGCGCAGATTATGAAATAGCGGTAAATAATCCATGGCAATTTACCCGTCGACCGCGGCGTTACCTATATGCGTTTTCCCGCCCATATATGATTGTAGTGCACTGGGTATGACTATATTTCCATTTCGTTGCTGGTAATTTTCCATAACCGCTACCAGGGTCCGCCCGACGGCGAGACCGGAGCCGTTCACGGTATTCAAAAGTTCCGGCTTGCCTGTCTCAGGGTTGCGCCATCGCGCCTTGAGTCGACGTGCCTGGAAATCCCGAAAATTACTACAGGAGGAGATTTCTCGGTATTTGGCCTGGGACGGTAACCACACTTCAATGTCGTAGGTGCGCGCTGCGGAAAATCCCAGATCCCCACCACAAAGAATAACCGTACGATATGGCAGTTCGAGTTTTTCCAATATTGATTCGGCGTGACGTCTCAGTTCTTCCAGAGCCTGCTCCGACCGCTGCGGTGTCACAAATTGCACCAATTCTACTTTTTCAAACTGGTGCTGACGAATCATGCCCCGTGTATCCTTACCGTAGCTTCCCGCCTCACTGCGAAAACAGGGGGTGTGACACACCAGCCGCGCAGGTAATTCAGTTGCTTCGGCAATACGGTCGCGATAAATGTTGGTGACCGGTACTTCGGCGGTCGGAATCAGATAAAAATCCTGGTCGGCCCGCAGTTTGAACAAATCTGTTTCAAATTTAGGCAACTGGCCGGTACCAAACAGGGATTCGCTGTTGACGATATAGGGCACGTAAACTTCCTGATACCCGTGTTCGCGGGTGTGCACATCGAGCATAAACTGAATTAACGCACGGTGTAGCTGCGCCAATTCGCCATACATTATGGAGAATCTGGACCCGGTAATTTTGGTCGCGGTATCCAAATCAAGCTGCCCCGAGAATACACCGAGATCTACATGATCTTTCACCTCGAAGTCGTATTTCCGCGGTGCGCCCCAGCGGCGGACTTCAACATTGTCTTCCTCAGAGCGACCTTGCGGCACGTCATCATCAGGAATATTGGGGATACCATGCACCAGACTATCCCACCGCCCCTGCACTTCAACGAGTTGTGTCTGCACTGATTCAAGATCGGTTTTGAGGTTGCTCACCTCCCGCAACAACGGCTCGATATCCTGGCCCTGTGCTTTGGCATTAGCCACGGATTTGGCGCGCTGATTGCGTTCAGCCTGCATCTCCTGGGTGCTGGCTTGGAGCAATTTACGCTGCTCCTCGAGCTCCTGTAGTTGCGTAGTATCCAGTACAAACCCACGTTTTAGCAGGGCCGTGGCCACCGTTTCTGGTTCGGTGCGTAATTTTTTCGGATCCAGCATAGTGGTATTAAGGTCTCACAGAAAGTTACAGCATACGGGTCAGATACATAGCGCCCAAAGCGCCCGCAAGGCACAGTGTCACGGTAAGCACGACGTAGACGAAGGACAGCGCAAGGTGGCCATTTTGCCACAAAGCCAATGCATCAAGCGAGAATGCGGAGAATGTGGTAAAGCCACCCAGTAGCCCGATCATCAAAAAATTTCGCCACTCCCCTGGCAATAATCCACGCTCGACGATAATCACATACAACACACCCATCAACATGGATCCGCCGACATTCACGACCATTGTGCCTAACGGAAAACGCAGACCCGCCACCGGAAACACCAGTGCGTTCACCCCAAAGCGGCCCATCGCCCCCAGCGCTCCACCCATGGCAACTGCTAGCCATTGCATGGCGCTTCTCCCGTTTTGCCACTATACCGAGCCTGGTGACTATCGTGGTCGAGTTGGCGAAGGTGGCGCAGTTTTTCCGAAATTTTGGCTTCGAGTCCCCGTTCCGTCGGTTCGTAATAGCGCTTATTTTTAAGTGCTTCGGGAAAGTAGTTTTCACCGGCGGCAAATGCCCCGGGCTCATCGTGAGCGTAACGATAGGCTTTGCCGTACTCCATCTCCTGCATAAGTTTGGTCGGCGCGTTGCGCAGATGTAAGGGAACCTCGAGACTCGGCATGTTTTGAATATCCCCGCGGGCTGTATTGTAAGCGCGATAAACCGCATTGCTTTTCGGGGCCACCGCCAGATAAATGACTGCCTGGGCTAGTGTTAGCTCGCCCTCGGGACTACCGAGCCGCTCTTGCACATTCCATGCGTCGAGCGCGATGCTCAACGCGCGCGGGTCCGCATTGCCAATATCCTCGGAAGCCATTCTCACCAGGCGTCGGGCCAAATACAGCGGATCACAGCCGCCATCCAGCATCCGCACCAGCCAATAAAGAGCTGCGTCCGGCGAGGAGCCCCGCACCGCCTTGTGCAGTGCAGAAATTTGGTCGTAAAAATAGTCGCCACCCTTATCAAAACGACGTGGGTCTGCCACGGCAACCCGCTGTAATAAGGCCGTATCAATGCGTCGCGTCGCAGCCGTTTCATCAATCAGATCGGCACTAATCTCGAGAATATTCAACGCCCGTCGCGCATCGCCATCGGCTACCGATACCAGTAACTCCAGGGCATCGTCGTCGAGCAGAATTGCTCCTTTGAATCCGCTTTCAACGTCCTCCAGCGCCCGTACAACAACCTGCCGTATATGCTCGTTCGTTAACGAACGCAGGGCGTAAACCCGACAGCGGGACAACAACGCATTATTGAGTTCGAATGATGGGTTTTCGGTGGTGGCACCCACCAGAATAATCGTTCCGTCCTCGATAAACGGCAGGAACGCGTCCTGTTGCGCTTTGTTAAAACGGTGTACTTCATCGACGAATAGTACTGTTTTACGGTGCCGAGCGTCCCGTTCCTGTTGCGCACTGGCAATCGCCGCACGAATTTCCTTGACGCCGGAGAGTACGGCAGAGATATTTTCAAACTGCGCGTCCGCACCCTGAGCGATCATCCGCGCCAACGTCGTTTTTCCAACCCCCGGCGGACCCCACAGGATCATTGAGTGCAGATGGCCCGCAACGATAGCTTCGCGCAGTGGCTTGCCAGGCGCAAGCAAGTGCTCCTGTCCGTAAAACTCGTCGATATTGGCGGGACGCATGCGAGCCGCGAGGGGTTGATAGTCGCTCTCGGAACATAACGAGTCACTCATCGCGAAAAATATCCGTACCCTCGGGAACAACAAATTCAAAACGCCCGGGATCAATAGTACGATTAGACTTCACCCTGGTTAGCACCACGTTGGTACGTTGCCCCATCCGATCCCACAGCACAATCGCGCTAGGCAAGCTACCGTGAAAACTCAATGCCACCTTGCTGTAAAGGCTATTTTCAGCCTTGGGGGTCAGCACGTAGGTGATGTCATCACCACCGGTGCGCTGCTGAGCCACCGCATAGTCGTTGCCGATACGCTCTAGACCGCCGATAAACAACATAGCCGGCGTATCGTGAATATCTTCAAGAAATGGTTTTATGGTCACTTGCTCGAGATCCGGATCGTAGACCCACAGGGTTTCTCCGTTAGCCAACACCCACTGTTCCATTGGCGGATTGCTAATCCAGCGCATCTTGCCAGGCCGCGCTACTTCCATTTCACCGTCGGTTCTCTGCAGCGGATAGTCGTCCGCCGAATACAGCGTCTGTTGAAATTGCGCCGTAAAATTATTCAGGGGAGCCAACTGCCGTGCCAAATCTTCCGCAGCGAGATCGGTATCGGCATTTTCGTCGACAGCAACCGATGCGCAAGGCAGTACCGGTAACAGCCACAAAAGTAGAAGTAGGCACGAAAATCGCTCTTTCATGCGTCTCTCCGACTGCTGGGCGCAAGAACTTCTCGACTGCCATTACTACTCATAGTGCTCACCACACCGGCCACCTCCATCGCCTCAATCAAGCGCGCTGCGCGGTTATAGCCGACCCGCAATTTACGTTGTACCGAGGAAATAGAAGCGCGCCTGGATTCCAGCACAAACTCTACCGCCTCGTCGTATAGTGGATCCGATTCAGTGTCCGCACCTTCGTATTCTTCCGGGCTGCTAAAGCCTGGAATCGGAATTGCGTCCGTCGTGTCGGGGTCGGTTATCGCCTCGAGATACTGCGGCGCGCCACGCTTCTTCCAGTCGGCTACCACACGATGCACTTCGTGATCGTCCACAAATGCCCCATGGACCCGCACCGGTACGCCGCTGCCCGCCGGTAAATACAGCATGTCGCCATGCCCGAGTAACTGTTCAGCACCGCCCTGATCAAGAATCGTGCGCGAATCAATTTTTGACGACACCTGAAAAGCAATTCTGGTCGGTACGTTGGCCTTGATCAACCCGGTGATAACGTCCACTGAGGGTCTCTGGGTCGCCAGTATCAAGTGAATACCCGCAGCGCGTGCCTTTTGCGCGATACGGGCAATCAGTTGCTCGACCTTTTTACCCACGATCATCATCATGTCTGCGAATTCGTCGATAACAACAACAATGTAAGGTAATTTTTCCAGAGGGGGTGCACTTGCTTCTTCGGCGTCGTCGTGGACGCTGAAGTTCTGTTCGGGTTGCCAAAATGGATCTACAAGAGGCTTACCCTGCGCCACCGCCTCTAACACCTTGCGGTTATACCCGGCCAGATTGCGCACTCCGAGCGTAGCCATAAGCTTATATCTGCGTTCCATTTCGCCGACGCACCAGCGCAACCCGCTGGCGGCGTCTTTCATATCGGTAATGACGGGCGCCAGCAAGTGCGGAATGCCATCGTACACCGATAGTTCCAGCATTTTCGGATCGACCATAATCAGACGCACGTCATCCGGGGAGGCCTTGAACAACAGGCTTAGCAGCATCGCATTAATACCCACGGATTTTCCCGAACCGGTAGTACCGGCCACCAGCAAGTGCGGCATCCTACCCAGGTCGGCAATGACCGGGACTCCTGAAATGTCGTGTCCGAGGGCCAGTGACAGGGGTGAGCGGGCTTCGTCGTATTCGCGGGAGGACAGGACGTCGCCAAGACGTACCATTTCGCGATATTCATTCGGTATCTCAATTCCCACCACCGATTTGCCGGGTATCACCTCCACTACACGCACGCTGATAACCGCCAACGAACGAGCCAGATCCTTGGCCAAATTACTGATGCGGCTAACTTTGACCCCGGCGGCTGGTTGAATTTCGAAACGGGTAATAACCGGCCCAGGCAATACCTCCACGACCTCGGCGCTGATGCCAAAATCCTGTAACTTTAATTCGAGCATGCGCGACATTGCTTCCAGAGATTCTTTCGAGAAGCCTTTTTGATCAGTTTTCTTAGATTTATCCAGCAGCCCGATTGCAGGCAGTTCGCCCGACGGCGCCTCAATAAATAAGGAGCCCTGTTTTTCCTGCTGCACCCGTACGCTCGCAACCGGTTTCTTAATGGGAGTGCTAATAACCGGATCTTTGCGTTCGGCATTTTTACGAAATTTACTGTCCACCGTATCGTGCCGCTGTTTGAGTGCGTCTGCAGATAATTGTTGTTCTCGAGAACGGTTTCGGAGAGTCACCCACTGCGTGCGGCACCATTCCGCTACCAACAAGGAGTATTGGCCCGTGCTATCAATCAATGCAAGCCAGGACAAATCTGTAAATATTGTTACCCCAAACAGGAATACTGCGAGCAGTATCAATGTACTGCCCAGATAACTGAAAGCCGATGCGGTGGCTTCAGCCACTTGTCCGCCGAGAATACCGCCGACGCCAAATGGCAGCGAACTAACCGCGTCGCCGTGGTGCAAAACAGCCAGTGCCGTAGCGCTGACCATCACCAACACCAGACCAATGGCGCGGAGCACGAAAATCACCCATTCAAAACCGCGATCTTCAATACGCCTGGCGCGGAAGACATTCCAGGCCCGCAATGCCAGAAGTACAGGAAACAGATAGGCGAGATAGCCAAACAGGGAAAAAAACACATCGGCCAGCCACGCGCCGGTGGGTCCGACAGCATTGCTGACCACCGCACTACTACCCGTATGAGACCATCCCGGATCGTCCGGAGAATAACTGGACAGGGCAATAAGCAGATATGCACTGACAGCCATCCATCCAATCAGAGCCCCCTCCTGTCGAATCAGCTGGCGCCGGTTTTTTATATGCAACTGATCACCGCCGTCGTCGCTGTTCTTTTTTGCCGCCTTAGCCAAATTATTTATACCTTCGTAGGAGAACCGCCGCGCCGACCGCTATTGTAATACGTCATCAACGGATTGCCAGCAATGCCCGGGTGTCGAGATCTGGTAACAGCATTCAGCACAAGCCCTGTTCCAGGGTTTTGTTCGTATAAATTGGCGGCGCGTAACCGTATTCATTATGATAGTGGCCCACTTGTCATTTCATTCCCTGCCAACCACACCTGACCTGCAAAAAAGAGAGTTTCCGATGCCCGATGTGCAACACCACCGCCTGATTATTCTCGGCTCCGGTCCCGCTGGCTGGACCGCCGCTGTTTACGCTGCACGTGCGAACCTTAAGCCCACTGTCATTACTGGCCTCCAGCAAGGCGGACAATTAACCACCACCACGGATGTCGATAACTGGCCCGGCGACTGGCAGGGAGTGCAGGGGCCTGACTTAATGTTACGCATGCAAAAACATGCAGAACGTTTTGATAGTAAAGTAATTTTTGATCATATTGAAAAAGTGAATTTAAGTCAACGCCCATTTGTCCTCGAAGGGAGCAACCACTACAGTTGCGATGCTCTAATCGTGACTACAGGAGCGTCGGCCAAATATCTCGGACTCCCATCTGAGCAGACTTTTATGGGCAAAGGGGTGAGCGCCTGCGCCACATGCGACGGCTTTTTTTATCGCGATCAGAAGGTTGTCGTGGTGGGCGGCGGCAATACTGCGGTGGAAGAAGCGTTGTATTTGTCAAACATTTGCCGGGAAGTGGTGCTGATCCACCGCC
>JBFJKD010000072.1:0-9278 GCA_041635095.1 Porticoccaceae bacterium | reverse complement strand
CGGCCTGAGTATGTTTTTCCTGCAGACCCTGCAACCCGCACCGCCCGACCCCACCCAGGCCAAAGTCATGAAAATAATGCCGGTGGCCTTCAGCTTCTTTTTCATGTTCTTTCCTGCGGGTCTGGTGTTGTACTGGACGGTGAACAGCGTCTTGTCAATTGCCCAACAGTGGGCAATTACCCGCAAAATAGAAGCAGCCGACTAGGCTTGTTGGTTGCCAGGCCAAGCCGGTGACGACAGTCCCATGGGATATGACACAGATGTAATAGCTGCCATCGCCACCGCGCCTGGGCGCGGGGGTATCGGTATCGTGCGCGTGTCGGGTCCAAATCTTGTTCCTCTGCTGGAACAGCTGGTGGGGACGACCATCCCCCCTCGCCAGGCTCATTACAGCAGATTCAGCGATGGGCTGGGGGGGGTGGTCGATCAGGGGCTGACTCTTTTTTTTCCAGCCCCAAAATCCTTTACCGGCGAAGACGTGGTTGAACTGCACGGTCACGGCGGCCCGGTGGTGATGGATGCACTGTTGGCGCGCGTCATAGAGCTGGGCGCCCGGGTTGCTCGGCCGGGAGAGTTTTCCGAGCGAGCGTTTTTGAACGGCAAACTGGATCTGGCTCAGGCGGAAGGAATTGCGGATTTAATCGCGGCGGATTCTACCCTGGCGGCGCGCAACGCACTACGTACCCTACAAGGCGCTTTTTCGCAGCGCATTCACGTCTTTATCGAAGCCCTGGTGCGCCTGCGCGTGTATGTGGAGGCGGCCATCGATTTTCCCGAAGAAGATATCGATTTTCTATCCGAGGGGCGCGTCGGTGAGAGCCTCGATGACCTTATTCAGACGCTTGACAGCCTGGTGGCAGATGCTGGCCAGGGTGTCTTGCTTCAGGAAGGCATGACAGTGGTCATTGCCGGCAAGCCAAATGCCGGAAAATCCAGTTTGCTAAACAAGTTGTCGGGGCGCGACAGTGCAATCGTGACCAGCATACCGGGCACCACCCGCGACCTGCTGCGCGAGCGCATTGATATTGATGGGATGCCGCTGCACATAGTTGACACAGCTGGTCTCAGGGACAGCGCTGACGAAGTTGAGCAGGAGGGTATGCGCCGCGCCTGGGAGGAAATCGAACGGGCAGATCGGGTGCTGTTTGTGGTCGACAGCAGCGAGTCCCGCAGCGTTGTCCCCGAGCAGATCTGGCCGGCGTTTTTCGCGCGCTTACCCGGGCGCCACAACCTGACGTTCCTGCTAAACAAAATTGATCTATCCAGCTTGTCGGCAGGTCAGGATTCAACCCCGGGTTCGGCTACGGCGGGTAGCGAAACCTACCCGGTGCTGCGCCTGTCTGCGACCACCGGCGCGGGGCTTGATCACCTGCGGCAACACCTTAAGGCGTGTATGGGCTATCGGGGCACAACGGAGGGGTTGTTCACCGCCCGCCGCCGCCACCTCGAGGCGCTCATAAGCACACAGAGGCTGTTGCGCGACGCTGCCCGGCAACTACGCGCTGCGCAACAGGGCGAACTGTTGGCTGCGGATTTGTTGCAAGCCCAGCGGTTGGTTGGGCAAATTACCGGAGAGTTCACCAGCGATGATTTGCTGGGGGAGATATTCTCGACGTTTTGTGTCGGGAAATAATGACAAAGATAGCGATCTTGGTCACGAAGATTTTCCGCTCAGCGTTTACTCTTTCCCGGTTCGCGGAGATCGGGGCCAAAACACAGAAAGCGCACGGGAAACCCAAAAGAAGTTAACAGGTTATCCACAATGGGTGATCAAAAAACAAGCACTTTTCTTTGCGTGCCTGTGCAAAAAAACAGTGTTTTATTATTATCTAACCTGCTGATAGTAAACAATATTAGTGTTTTATAAAAAACGCCGCATTTTAAATAAAGATGTGGATAACAGAACTGATACCTCTTAGACTAACGATCTTTCACGAACACCGCTTTGCGAAGAATAAATAGCCACAATTAATTACCTATAAAATGGAGACAGTCTTGGTGCACAGGGCGTGGGAACAATGTTTGGGTCAACTCCGGGAAGAAATGCCCGCGCAACAATTCAACACCTGGATTCAGCCATTGCAGGTGGATTCCGACCTGATGGCCGACGGCGTGCGATTGATAGCGCCCAATCGGTTTGTTCAGGATTGGGTGAACGACAAGTTTATTGATCGTATCCGCGAGTTGTATCTGGGGGTGTGTGGCAATACTTTGGGTGCGGCGCAAGTTCTGGTCACGGCGCGGGAGTCGGCGCCGGGGTTTGTGGAGACGTCACCAGCAGAACCGCTCGCTTATCCAGCAGAGGCTGCGGCCATGGACGGAGCACTACGGGCGCCAGGTGCGGCGTCTGGTCGGACAGTCAACGGACTCGACGGCACCTCTGGTCTGGAGCGCGCGAATGGTGCTCCTCGACAATCCTCGAATTCTCGAGCCAGCCGCCCGCAGCAGGAACACGACCCGCGAGACTATTTGAATAAAGCCTTTGTCTTCGATTCATTTATTGAGGGCAAGTCCAATCAACTGGCGCTGGCCGCATCCAAGCAGGTTGCCGAAAACCCCGGCGGGTCTTACAACCCCCTGTTTATTTACGGCGGTGTGGGCCTGGGGAAAACCCACTTGATGCACGCGGTGGGCAATGCGTTGCGGATCGCAAAACCAGATGCCAAAATCGTTTATCTGCACTCCGAGCGCTTTGTAGCGGATATGGTCAAGGCCTTGCAGTTAAACGCTATCAATGATTTTAAGCGTTTTTATCGTTCGGTAGATGCGCTGTTGATTGACGACATACAGTTTTTTGCCAAGAAGGAACGCTCCCAGGAAGAGTTTTTTCATACATTTAATGCGTTGCTTGAAGGCGGTCAGCAAATGATTCTGACCAGCGACCGCTACCCAAAGGAAATAGATGGCGTTGAAGAGCGACTTAAATCCCGGTTCGGCTGGGGTTTGACGGTCGCCGTTGAACCGCCGGAGCTGGAGACCCGGGTAGCCATTTTAATTAAGAAGGCACAGCAGGCGAAAATCGAGTTACCCCACGAGGCGGCTTTTTTTATCGCGCAGCGCATTCGCTCCAATGTTCGCGAACTGGAGGGGGCGCTAAAGCGTGTTATAGCGAGCGCGCATTTTACCGGTCGACCCATCGACATCGAATTAATCCGCGACTCACTCAAGGATTTGTTGGCCCTGCAGGACAAGCTGGTTACTATAGACAATATTCAGCGCACGGTGGCGGAGTACTACAAGATCAAACTGTCGGATTTGTTATCCAAGCGCCGCAGCCGTTCAATCGCCAGGCCAAGACAGGTGGCCATGGCTCTGGCAAGGGATCTGACCAATCGCAGCTTGCCGGAAATTGGCGAGGCGTTTGGCGGCCGGGATCACACCACGGTGTTGCACGCCTGCCGCAAGGTAAAAGAACTGAAGGATACCTCCAGGGACATCGGTGAAGACATGAAGCTGCTTTTGAGGTTGTTGACAACCTGAAAGCGAGCGCTTACTAACGAAAGCCAGATAACTAATTATTTCGCAGAAGAGATGCCACAATGAAGTTTAGTATTTCCCGGGAAGCGTTTCTTAAACCCTTGCAGCTCGTTGCCGGCGTTGTAGAGCGCCGTCAAACCCTACCGATTCTCGCCAACGTTCTGGTGGTGCTTGACGGTGACCAGTTGGCGCTCACGGGTACGGACCTGGAAGTTGAAATCGTTGGTCGCGCCACCCTAGGTGAAGTCGGCGAAAGTGGTGAAGTGACAGTACCCGCACGCAAGCTGGTAGATATTTGCCGCTCCTTGCCCGACGGCTCAACCATCAAGTTTGTTAGCGACTCCAGTGGCCGGATAGTGCTGACTAGCGGGCGCAGCCGGTTTACTCTGGCTACGTTGCCCGCCAATGAATTTCCCAGCGTCGACGATAGTCCAGGCCAGCTGGAATTTGCCACCACCCGGGCGAGCCTCAAGGGTTTACTGGACAGCACGGCGTTTGCCATGGCCCACCAGGATGTTCGCTACTACCTTAACGGTATGTTGTGGGAAGCGAGCGCTGGGCAGTTGCGGGTTGTAGCCACGGATGGACATCGGCTGGCTATGAGTACACTGCCCGTTAATGGGTTGGAGGTCAGCGAAAAAGTCGGTGCCATCGTGCCACGCAAAGGTGTGGTGGAGCTGTCCCGCCTGTTAAACGAGGACGGGGATCTCAAGGTGGTGATTGGCAATAACCACATCCGGGTAAGTAGCGATGATTTTCTGTTTACATCAAAGCTTGTGGATGGTGCCTACCCGGACTATAACCGGGTGCTGCCAAAAGGCGGGACGCGCCTTCTGGAAGGGGGTCGGGATGAATTGCGTAGCGCTTTTAGCCGAACGGCTATTTTATCTAATGAGAAATACCGGGGTGTTCGCTTGTTGCTGAGCGACGGCATGCTAAAGATGGTGGCAAACAATCCTGAGCAGGAGGAAGCAGAAGAAGAAGTCTCGGTCAGTTACAGTAGTGAGGATCTGGAAATAGGTTTCAACGTCAGTTACATTATTGACGTATTAAACGTGCTCGGTGGCGAACAGGTACGATTTACGTTTTCTGACGCCAATAGTAGTGCGCTAATGGAGGATCCAAAACAGGAACAGGCCATCTACGTTATCATGCCCATGCGGTTGTAAAAGTAAGATCGTTTTTTCTCCCCTATGTACCTAAGGCAGCTCGACGTCCACGGGTTGCGTAATCTTCAGTCGGTTAAGTTATCGCCCGGCCCGCGCATCAACACTATCTGCGGACCCAACGGTAGTGGCAAAACCAGCCTGCTGGAGGCCATCTATCTGCTCGGTCGCGGCCGCTCCTTCCGTACCCGAACGCTCAAATCGATAATTAATACGCAAACAGATGCCTGCACGGTATTTGGCCTGGTGTGCCGGGAAGAAACCCTTTCGGGAGGTGACGGTGCCCTGCGGCGCGACGTGCCCGTAGGGGTCAGTCGTACCCGCTCTGGCGGGTTTCACTTCAAGCTGGATGGAGAGCGGGTTTATGCTTCGTCGGTGCTTGCCCAGGCTTTACCGCTGCTACTGTTAAACAACGACAGTTTTCAGTTGCTGGAAGGGGGCCCGCAGGGTCGCCGACAGTTTTTGGATTGGGGCGTGTTCCACGTGGAACACGATTTTAAGGAGATCTGGCGGCGGTTGACCCGCTGTCTACAACACCGCAATTCATTGCTTCGTCATGATAGAATAGACCCCGCAGAAATCGCCCTGTGGGACGCCCAGTTTATTGAGCTTTCTGAACGCGTAACCGTCGAACGAAAACGCTACCTTGACGCGCTTGCGCCACGTATTAGCCAGGTTTTACAGCGTCTTTCCCCGGTCAAAGACCTGCATTTTCGATTTCAATGCGGCTGGGATGAGAGATTGTCGCTTGCAGAAGTGCTGGTCAAAGACCGGCAGCGGGATCGGCAGGGCCGAGTCACTCACCATGGCCCTCATCGTGCGGATCTCAAAATATTATGTGGGAATCAGGCGGCGGCAGAAGTGCTGTCGCGGGGGCAATCGAAAGCGCTGGTCACGGCGATGTTGCTGGCTCAGGGGCAGTTATATTTTGAGGCCACGGGCCGTACTTGTGTTTACTTGCTCGACGACCTGCCAGCAGAGTTAGATCGGGGACACCGCCAGGCGGTGGCAGTGTTTCTCGGCGAGATGCAGGCCCAGGCGTTTATTACGGGGACGGACGAAGCGGAGCTGCTATCCCTGTGGCCGGGGCCTGAGATAGGAGACGGAAATATTGGCCAAACAGTGTTCCACGTGGAACAGGGGGTGGTTTGTGGTGTTTAGTTTTTGTGTCAAACGAATAAAGGATAGCGCATGAGCGAGGAAAAGAACTACGATTCGTCGAGTATCAAAGTCCTGAAAGGTCTTGATGCGGTACGCAAGCGCCCCGGAATGTATATTGGCGACACCGACGACGGCACTGGTCTTCATCATATGGTGTTTGAGCTGGTGGATAACGCTATCGACGAAGCGCTCGCCGGTCACTGCACCGAAGTAAAGGTGATAATTCACCCGGACGAGTCGGTAACGGTAACGGACAACGGTCGTGGGATCCCGGTCGATGAGCACGAGGAGGGCGTCTCCGCCGCCGAGGTGATCATGACGGTACTGCATGCGGGAGGCAAGTTTGACGACAATAGCTACAAAGTGTCTGGCGGGCTGCACGGCGTAGGAGTTTCTGTCGTGAATGCGTTGTCTGAGACCCTGAAGCTGGTGATTCGCAGGGACGGCAAGGTTTACGAGCAAGTTTATCACCACGGGGTACCCGAGGCACCGTTAGCTGCGGTCGGTGAAACCCAGGGAAAAGGAACGGATGTGACGTTTTGGCCATCCACCGGCACCTTTACACATATCAGCTTCCATTTCGATATTCTCGCTAAGCGATTAAGGGAGTTGTCGTTTCTTAATTCCGGAGTGCGGATCTTGCTCCAGGATGAGCGCACCGGCAAAGAAGAGCTCTATGAATACGAGGGTGGTCTGAGGGCCTTCGTCGAATTTCTTAATCAGAACAAAACTGGGGTCAATCGCATTTTTTACTTCACCACGCAGCGCGACGATGGGGTAGGTGTAGAGGCCGCATTACAGTGGAATGATGGGTTTCAGGAAAATATTTTTTGTTACACCAACAATATTCCCCAACGAGATGGCGGAACGCACCTGGCCGGGTTTCGTTCGGCGCTGACGCGAAGCCTGAATACCTACATTGAGAAAGAGGGCATTGCCGCTAAAACCAAGGTTGCCACCACCGGTGACGATGCCCGGGAAGGGCTGACCGCCGTTATTTCCGTAAAAGTCCCGGATCCCAAATTCTCGTCGCAAACCAAGGACAAACTGGTTAGCTCCGAAGTTAAAACGGCGGTGGAACAGGAGGTCGGCAATAAATTTAACGAGTATTTACTGGAAAATCCGCAGGAAGCCAAAACCATTGTTATGAAGATGGTCGAGGCAGCTCGTGCCCGTGAAGCCGCTCGTAAGGCGCGGGATATGACGCGCCGTAAAGGCGCGCTGGATATCGCCGGTCTGCCCGGTAAGCTTGCGGATTGCAGGGAAAAAGATCCGGCATTGTCCGAGCTTTATTTGGTGGAGGGCGATTCCGCGGGTGGATCAGCGAAACAGGGGCGGGATCGCAGCAATCAGGCGATACTGCCCTTGAAAGGAAAAATTCTGAATGTGGAAAAAGCCCGGTTTGACAAAATGCTGTCCAGCGCCGAAGTCGGAACCCTGATAACCGCGCTCGGCTGTGGTATCGGTCCCCAGGAATTTAACGCCGACAAGCTGCGCTACCACACCATTGTCATCATGACCGATGCGGACGTGGATGGCTCCCACATTCGCACCTTGCTGCTCACGTTCTTTTTCCGCCAAATGCGGGAGCTTGTCGACCGTGGCCATATTTATATTGCTCAGCCGCCGCTGTACAAAATTAGCAAGGGTAAGCAGGAACAGTACCTGAAGGATGACGTTGCTTTAACGGAATTTTTGACCCAGTCTGCATTGGCGACCGCAGCCCTGCATGTCAATGCAGAGGCGCCAGCCCTGAGTGGAGAAGCGCTCGAAGCGCTGGTCAAGCATTATCGTCGGGTCATGGCGATCATCGAGCGTATGTCCCGCGTCTACCCGCAGGAAATACTTGACCAAATGGTATACATACCAAAAATTGATGCCGCCCAGTTGGCTGATCGAAGCGCCGTCGAACAGTGGTGTCAACATTTGCAAACAGCCTTTTACAGCGGTACCAATTCTCGTAGCCACCACTACGAGTTCTCCGTGCACGAGGATGTCGAGCGCCACCTGTTTTTACCTGTGGCGGCGGTGGTTGCTCACGGAGCACGTATAACCTACGAATTTAAAAGAGATTTTTTCCTTTCCGGGGAATATCGAGCCATCGTTGCACTGGGTGAAGAATTACAGGGTCTGCTCGAAGAGGGCGCTTATGTTCAACGTGGCGATAAGAAAAATACCGTCGAAAGTTTTCCAGAGGCTTTAGATTGGCTAATGGATGAGTCCCGTCGCGGGTTCACCATTCAGCGCTACAAAGGGCTGGGTGAAATGAACCCGGAGCAGTTGTGGGACACCACCATGAACCCCGAAACCAGACGTATGTTGCGGGTCACTGTAGAAGACGCGATAGGCGCCGATCAAATGTTTAATACATTGATGGGTGATCAGGTAGAGCCGCGTAGAAACTTCATTGAAACCAATGCGTTATCCGTGGCTAACCTGGATATTTAAGGCGGTTGATACAGCGGTCTACGCAATGGACTGCGCGTGGAACACTCTCCAATCACGATACTCGCGGTGCAAAATCCAGGGTTTCGGAGCAGGTGGCTAGGTGTTCCGGGTGTCGGTTTTTCGACGCCCAGGATCCGCGCGTCGATCCTCGTGATAAAGATCCATCCGCGTTTCCTGACGGCGCTCGGCGAGAGTTCTGCGCAAGCCGCGCCGACGTTCCTGCCCCCGGTAGCTGGATTTCGTTATTTGCATAGTTTGGTGCAGAACCTGCGATCAATACAGCGCAAAAGTGATTACAAATTTCACTGCAATTAACGTCCTTCGTCAAGGTGCAAATAGCCATCGAGGGCCGTTTCTATCCAGGCCTGCACCACCTCCGTGAGCGCTTTGCTGTCCTGATTAGCGGTCACAATTGGCGCGCCGATGACCACAGTAATAGTGCCTGGATACTTGATAAAGCGATGGGCTGGCCAACAATTTCCGGCATTGTGCGCCACCGGTACAATAGGCACCTGTGCAGCAATGGCGATGGCTGCGCCGCTGCGCCCATAGTTACCCACCTGCCCTGGTTTGATGCGGGTACCTTCTGGATAGATAACCAGGTTATTTCCTTCCGCGAGCCTTTGTTTTCCGAGGGCCAGGACCTGCTTTAGCGCCACACGCGGATTGCTGCGGTCGATGGCGATTGGTCGGGTCATGGCCAGCCCCCAGCCGAAAAAAGGAATGTACAACAACTCTTTTTTTAGCAGCGTACTGGCCGGGCGAAACAGGCGTTGCAGATAGTACGTCTCCCAGCTGGATTGATGTTTGCTGAGCGCCACGAAGGGTGTTCGTGGAATATTTTCACGCCCGATAACCCGCAGCCGAACGCCGCAGGTGATGCGGAGCCAGAGGATAATCAAACCGTTAGCAGACGTAATCAACGTTTGACGGGGTCGGAAGGGCAGTAACCACCCCACGGTAAAGGCTAATACCGAAAATACGAAAACTACCGGAATGTAGCCTGCGTAGAACAACAGTGACCGG
>JBFJKD010000071.1:0-9396 GCA_041635095.1 Porticoccaceae bacterium | reverse complement strand
ATTGTCCTGACCGGAATTACGACTTCGGGGACCCCCCACCTGGGGAATTATGTCGGTGCCATTCGCCCCGCCATTCAAGCCAGTCGACGGGGTGACGCGCAGTCATTTTATTTTTTGGCGGATTATCATGCGCTGATCAAATGCCAGAATCCGGATGAAGTTTATCGCTCAACACTGGAAGTGGCGGCGACCTGGTTAGCCCTCGGTCTGGACACCGCGAAAGTCGTGTTTTATCGGCAATCGGATATACCGGAAATCCCTGAATTGACCTGGTTGCTCAGCTGTATGACTGCCAAGGGTCTGATGAATCGGGCGCATGCCTACAAGGCTGCGGTGCAGGATAATGAAGCAGATGGCGCGGATCCGGATTATGGAATAACCATGGGCCTGTTTGGCTATCCGGTATTGATGGCGGCCGATATTTTGATGTTCGGGGCGAATAAGGTGCCGGTGGGGCGGGATCAGATTCAGCATGTCGAAATGGCACGGGACATCGCACAGCGGTTTAACCACCACTACGGCGAGCACTTTGTGCTGCCCGAGGCGGTGGTGGACGACGATGTGGCTGTCTTGCAAGGCCTCGATGGACGCAAGATGAGCAAAAGCTACAACAACACTATTCCGCTGTTTCTCGCAGAAAACCAGCTTAAAAAACATATCAATAAAATTAAGACCAATTTATTGGAGCCTGGCGACGCAAAAGATCCGGACGGATCGGCCGTATTTCAGTTATGGCAGGCATTTTCGACGCCGGCCGAGAGCGCTGAGATGCGCGCCGAATTTGCGGCGGGTATCGCCTGGGGCGAAGCCAAAAAGCGTTTGTTTGACAAGATAAGCTCAGAATTAGAGCCGGCACGGGATCGCTATTACGATTTGCTGGAACGGCCTGCGGCAATCGAGCAGGAGTTGTTGGCGGGTGCGGCCAAAGCACGGATTTATAGTCAGGGAATGCTAAAAAAGGTACGCCACGCGGTGGGTATCAGGCCGTTGGCCCAAGTGTGAGTAATTTATTGGTGCTCTGTCTGGTAATGACCGACATCGCAATGATAGTATTATCAATTAACAAACTCAGCAGGGGAAAACAAAATGGTAAGGGTAACTGAGCTAGGCTATCTTGGTTTCAGCGTCACGGATATGGACGCGTGGAAAGACTACGCGACCGAGTGCGTCGGCTTTGATGTGATCGACGAGGGCGAGGGTGACAGATTTTACGCGCGCATGGACAACTGGCATCATCGCCTGGTGTTCCATAAATCCAAAGAGGACGATCTCGCTTACGCTGGCTGGCGGGTCGCAGGTCCAGATGAGCTGGAGGCGATGGCCAAACAGTTAAAGGATGCCGGCATAAAGTTCAAGGTTGGTACTGAAGAGGAAGCCCAGGAACGTCGTGTTCTGGGTTTGTTAAAATTACTGGATCCGGGCGGTACTCCGACGGAAATTTTTTACTCTCCACAGGTCGATACACATTTGCCCTTTCGTCCGGGCCGACGTATGTACGGCGGGTTTATAACCGGTAGTGAAGGGATCGGTCATTTTATCAGTCGCCAGGATGATGTCGACGCTGCCTACAAATTTTACTCGCTGCTGGGCCTGCGCGGTTCAGTTGAATACAAACTGAATTTACCGAATGGCATGGTGGCGAAACCGCTATTTATGCACTGTAACGATCGTCAACACTCCATTGCTTTTGGTCTCGGCCCGATGGATAAACGCATTAATCACCTGATGCTTGAATACACGCATGTCGACGACCTGGGGCTGGCCCACGACATTATTCGCGGGCGCAAGATTCCAGTGGCGCTGCAGATGGGCAAGCATGCAAACGACGAAGCGGTAACCTTCTATTCCGGTACGCCGTCCGGGTGGTTAATGGAGCTTGGCTGGGGTGCGCGCAAGGCGATGGCGCAGCAGGAACATTACGTCAAGGATATTTTTGGCCACGGCACGGAATCCACAGGCTTTGGCATGGATCTGGAGCTGTAACCGCTGGTCCTGAGAAAAGCGACCGCGTGGCTCGGGTCGCTTTTTTTGTGGGCCGAGATTCGACGCCATTAACAACCAGAGTGTGCCACGCCCTGGTTCGCCAGTACGGCGCGCATGGCGGACGTAATAACCGCGAGGTCGCGCGCCTCAATGGTGTAAGCGGGCATCACGTAGACCAGTTTGCCGAAGGGGCGTAGCCATACGCCCTTTTCGACAAATTGTTTTTGCAAACCGGCGACGTCCACCGGCGTTACCATTTCCACCACACCTATGGCGCCGAGTACGCGCACATCGGCAACAGCCTCCAGTTCGCGACAGGCTTCTAATTCGCACTCGAGTTGTGTTTGTATGGCCGCGATATGCTGCTGCCACGGCGACGCCAATAACAGTTCGATACTTGCATTAGCCACCGCACAGGCCAGCGGGTTGGCCATGAATGTGGGTCCGTGCATTAGCACACCGGCTTCCCCCTGCGCAATGCCGTTGCTCACCGCTTCTGTGCACAGGGTTGCCGCGAGGCTCAGATAACCGCCGGTCAACGCTTTGCCGACACACAAAATGTCGGGGCAGATGCCCGCCCATTCACAGGCGAACAGTTTTCCGGTGCGGCCAAACCCGGTAGCTATTTCGTCCGCAATCAGTAATACATTGTTTTGATCACATAATTCTCGGACGCGTCGCAGATAGTCGGGCGAGTAAAACCACATGCCGCCCGCGCCCTGCACGATGGGCTCGAGAATAACGGCGGCAATGCTGTCGCGATGATCGTTAAGTAATTGCGTAAAATTGGCGATATCTGCCTCATTGCAGGACTCCGCAAAGCGACAACCGGGTCGGTTGGCAAATAGCTGCGGTTGTAATACCGGCTGAAATAGATGGTGCATCCCCGTGTGCGGGTCGCACACGGACATAGCGGCGAAAGTGTCGCCGTGATAGCCGCCGCGAACAGTCAGCAACCGATTTTTTTCCGGTTTGCCGAGTGACTGCCAGTATTGCAGTGCCATTTTTATTCCGACCTCGACGCTGACCGACCCGGAGTCGCAGAAAAAAACTTTCTGTAGTGGTTGTGGGGTAATCTCAACCAGTGTTTGAGCGAGGCGCGCCGCTGGCTCGTGTACGATTCCGCCGAACATCACGTGTGCCATCTGCGCGAGTTGATCTATTACCGCCTGATTAAGCGCCGGGTGGTTGTAACCATGTATCGCGCACCACCAGGACGACATGGCGTCGATCAATTCTGGCCCGTCCAGCAAGCGTAGACGGACACCGCTGGCGGAGGCGACGGTGTAAGGGGGAAGCGCACCCGAAAATGATGAATATGGGTGCCATATATGTTGGCGATCAATTTGCTCTATTTGAGATATACTTAGTGCCGCCATAGTCGTCCAGTTCACAGGAACGTAAAGTGAGCATTGTATGACAGCTGCAATCGTCTTCACAAAAATCTATGCTTTATGCCGTTGCGTTGGATTAGCGCAGTTGCACCGGGTGTATCAGTATCAACAGGATAGATAGGGATGGCGTTATGATGAAATGGTGTGGTGGGCTATTACTGGCACTGTTCGCGGTTAGTGTATTTGCGGGTGTGGGGCCCAAGCCTGAGTACTGGAGCTTCTGGGATCGAGCTGCCGAGAATAATTTCGGACATATCGATCAAAGCGACTGGAACAGCATTCTAAAAACCTACGTAGTCACCCAACATTCCTCGGGCATTAATCGATTTCGCTACGCTGATGTTAGTAAAGAAGACCGCAAACGATTGTCGGCTTATATCCGAAGCGTCACCAAGATAGACCCACGGGAATATCGCCGCGATGAACAAAAAGCCTATTGGCTGAACCTGTATAACGCATTAGCTGTGCAACTGGTACTGGATCATTACCCGGTTGACAGTATTCAGAATATTGGCGGTAAGGGATCTGCCGGGCCATGGGGCGAGAAGCTCGTCACCGTTGCCGATGAGAAGCTGTCCATGAATGATATCGAGCATCGCATCCTGCGGCCAATCTGGCAGGATCACAAAATCCATTTTGGTCTGGCTTGCGCCAGCTTGGGCTGCCCAAGTTTATTGCCCGAGGCATTTACCGCGGCCAATGTTAACGATTTGCTGCGTGGCGCCGGGCGGGATTTTATCAACTCTCGGCGCGGGGTGCTGCTCGAAAACGGCAAACTGAAAGCGTCCCAGATGTTTTCCTGGTACCAGGAAGATTTTGCCAAGAGCGAGACCAGCTTGCTCAAGGTGTTTGCCCACTATGCCGACGACCGTCAGGCTCTGTATCTACTCGGTTTTAGCGGCAAGATTGACTACGGCTACGATTGGCGTCTCAACGCGCCCTGACGTTTGAGCAACGCTACGGTACTGAATGTTACATCGCGTATCGGAGCGTTGGTATCCGCTGCGCGAACCGTCTAAAATGGGCGTCCCGTACTACGCGATAAGTCCCGATGCCCGATAGTCTGAGTCGCAAACAGCGACTTGAATTTAATAAATTACAAAAACGTCTGCGCCGTAATGTTGGCGCGGCGATTGCCGACTATCGCATGATTGAGGACGGCGATAAGGTGATGGTATGCCTGTCCGGCGGAAAGGATTCCTACGCGATGCTGGATATCCTGCTGGGTTTGCAAACCACCGCCCCGATCGACTTTGAAATCGTCGCGGTTAATCTCGATCAGAAACAACCGGATTTCCCAGCCGAGGTTTTGCCGCGTTACCTGAGCGCTCGCGGCGTCCCGTTTCACATCCTCGAAAAGGATACGTACAGTGTCGTCACGCGCTTAATCCCGGAAAACAAGACCTACTGCAGCCTGTGTTCGCGCTTGCGGCGCGGCACGTTATACGGCTTTGCGCAGGATATAGGTGCGACGAAAATAGCACTGGGTCATCACCGCGACGATATTATCGAGACGCTATTTTTGAATCTGTTTTTTGCTGGAAAATTACAGGCCATGCCACCCAAATTGCTGAGCGACGACGGACGCAATATCGTTATTCGCCCGCTTGCTTATTGCAAGGAAAGCGACCTGATCAGTTTGGCGCGTTATCGGGATTTTCCGATTATTCCCTGTAACCTGTGCGGCTCCCAGGATAACCTGCAACGTCAGGTCATCAAGGATATGTTGCAAGCGTGGGAGCGTCAGTACCCCGGGCGTCTTGAAACAATTTTTTCGGCTATCAAAAATGTCAGTCCATCCCAGCTGGCTGACGTCAATTTGTTCGATTTTGCGGAACTGCAATTACAGCGCGAACCGTTGGTGGGCGTGCAGATTGCCGATGCCCGTGCCATTAATGTTGTGAATTTAAGCTGATCTATCGTCGCCCGTCATGATAACCGTCCGAGATGTGGAGTTGCGCCGCGGCAGTCGTTTGTTGCTGGATGGTGCTGAGCTGACCATACATCCCGGCCAAAAGGTCGGATTGGTTGGTACCAATGGCTGCGGCAAGACCTCATTGTTCGCGCTGTTGCGCGGCGCGTTATCTGCGGATCGCGGGGACCTGGTGGTTCCTGCGGGCTGGCGGATTGTCAGCGTCGAGCAGGAAACGCCCGCGCTCCTGCAAACGGCGCTGGATTACACGCTGGACGGGGATCAGGAGTTTCGCCGCATTCAACAGGAGCTGGAAAATGTACAAGCGCAAGACGCGGATTCGATTGCCGTTCTGCACCAGCAATTTGAGCAAGTGGACGCTTATACCGTTGAGGCGCGGGCGGCACAGTTATTAGCTGGACTTGGTTTTGACAGCGTGGCCCAGCAACGTCAGGTTCGGGAATTTTCCGGCGGTTGGCGCATGCGACTCAATTTAGCGCGAGCGCTGTTAGTACGCTCTGACCTGTTGCTGCTGGATGAGCCCACCAATCATCTCGATCTGGACGCAGTCGTTTGGTTGGAACGCTGGTTACAGCGCTACGCCGGCACCTTGATAGTGATTGCCCACGATCGAGAATTTCTCGACCAGGTCGTGGGTATTATTGTGCATTGCGACCAGCAGCGCCTGCATACTTACAGCGGGAATTATTCTGCATTTGAAGTGCGTCGCGGCGCCCAGCTGCTACAGCAGCAGGCATTGTTCGCAACAGAGCAGCGCCAACGCGGGCATTTGCAACAATATATCGATCGCTTTCGCTATAAGGCCAGCAAGGCGCGACAGGCGCAAAGTCGCATCAAGGCCCTCGAGCGTTTACAGGCCGCAGCTCCGCTGGTCGCGGCAAGTGGCTTCGAGGTGATCTTTGCCGCGCCGACGGCACTTAGCTCGCCACTGATACATCTGCACGATGTAGCAGTCGGATACGGGGCGGGGGTAATCCTCGAGCATATTCAACTGAATCTGTTGCCGGGTTCGCGAATTGCTCTGTTAGGGCGTAACGGTGCGGGTAAATCGACACTGGTAAAGTTATTGGCGGGAACGTTGCAACCCGTACATGGTCAGGTTGAACGGGGCAAAAATCTGGTGGTGGGGTACTTCGCCCAGCAACAACTGGAGGCGCTCGACGTCGCAGCCAGTCCGATGGCCCATCTGCAGCGTCTCTCCCCCCTGGCTGCTGAGCAGGCGTTACGGGATTTTCTCGGCAGCTTTGGCTTCCATGGCGCAGCTGCTCTGGCGCCGGTCGGGCGCTTGTCCGGAGGCGAAAAAACCCGGTTGGCACTGGTAATTCTAATCTGGCAAAAGCCTAATCTATTGTTGCTGGACGAACCCACCAATCACCTCGATATGGAGATGCGCGCTGCACTGGTCATCGGCTTACAGCAATTTACCGGGGCCGTGGTAGTGGTATCCCACGACCGACATCTGTTGCGCACGGTGGTGGACGAACTATATGTGGTGCGCGACAAAGCAGTTGTGCCGTTTGCCGGTGATCTCGACGATTATCAGCGCACGGCAATGGCTGTGCAGCAGCAACAGCCGCAGGCGGAGAACACGGTTAGCGACCGCCAGCAACAAAAACGTCGGGAGGCGGCCCTGCGGCAGCATACCGCGGCACAACGCCAGCAACTGGCTAGTCTGGAAAAGCGGCTGGAGCATCTACAGGGTCGCCTGGACGACTGCGACGCCCAATTGGCCGAGGACAGCCTTTACACCGCGCAGCGTAAAGTGCAGTTAGAAGAATTATTACAGGAGCGCAGTAAGTTGCGTGCCGAGATGCAGGATCTTGAGGAAAGCTGGTATCAGGTCCACGAAGACCTGGAGCAGCGCATTCAAAAGTTCGTGGAGCAGGCGGACTGAATCACTTGGGTCACGCCACCATAGGGCAGTCTCGGAAAACCAGTTCGCGATAATTACGTATAAACTGATCGGCGCTGCCGGTCGCTTTAGCGTGAAAATGGCGGTGCCAGAATTTGGCCATGCCCCTAATATCCCCCGCAGCGGGTATTGGCAGGTTGGTACGTTTGTATATCAGCCAGGCAATTGCCGTCGCGTACCTCAGGTTGGTCACCAACTCGCTGTGCGGGTCCTGTAAAAAACTGTGCTGCCCAGCCATGCCGCGGATGATGCTGGCCAGTTCGGGGTGGTTAATCAAATACTTGTCCCAGATCGCCCGGTGCGTGGCAGGGGAAATATGGTAGATGCCGACGAGGCGCTTATCTTTCAGACAGAAACCGAGTCCCGATTCCTGTGCGGCGGTGCCAATCAACAGATTTTCCGCTGCCGGTGACCAGTCGCCCAGTATTTTAAGGGTTTCGCGGACTACCATATGACGCATTTCGTCAGCCGAAAAAAACATATTTTCCCCCGGTATGGACACCCAGTGTGGGCGCTTGTTGTGTTGTTATTTTATTCAGCCATCAATTGTCGTCGGCATACATTCTAATTCTTGACTGATATTACTTTAGTTTTTAGCAGGTTATGTAGTTAAATTCAACAACAAAATCATAAAAATGCGATAACTTTATAAATTCGAGCTCGGGTGTTGCTCAAAAATGAACCAGTTCGCCGATGTGTGGGCCGCCTGGCCGCCATTGAATTTATTGGTGCCGGGGCCGTCGCCTTGCATATTCTGGCAGTTGCGGCCATCAGAAAACTCAAGCATATTGGTGCTCTCTAGCCCGCTGCTGGAACGCCAATGAACGGAATCGGGGTTTTTCACGGGGACATTACCACCCTTAATGTCGACGCTGTCGTCAACGCCGCCAATGGGCGCCTTGCCGGTGGCGGTGGCGTGGACGGCGCGATTCATCGCGCCGCTGGCAAAGACCGTCTGCGGGCGGCCTGCGCGAGGCTTGGGCACTGTCCCACCGGGGAAGTGCGTGTAACCCCAGGTTTTGATCTTGCGGCGCGCGGAATTATTCACGCCGTTGGTCCGGTCTGGCAGGGTGGTGGTGAGGGTGAAGACCGTTTATTGGCCAGCTGTTATCGCAATGCCTTGCAGGCCGCCGTCAACTACGGCTTCAAAACCCTCGCGTTTCCGGCGATCAGCTGTGGCGTGTACTGTTTTCCCCCGCAACGGGCCGTACCCATAGCGGTGCGCGAGGTACAGGCCGAATTACTCAAGCGCCCGCAGATCAAGCAGGTGATATTTTGTTGTTTTGACGAAAACATGGCCAGCCTCTACCGTTCGGCACTGGCTGAGCAGAGCTGCTAGTCGACCATTTACGGCCATCAGCGCCGCAGGCGCCAAGCCGTTGGTCACAACACCGGTATTTGGTATTTTTCGCCATAGTGGCGAACCACAAAGTCGATATCCTTGTCGCCGCGACCGGACAGATTAACCAGGATGGTTGCGTCGCTTTCCTGTTTGGCCAAACGCAACGCATACGCCACCGCGTGGGCAGATTCGATAGCGGGAATGATACCTTCGAGTCGCGAAAGTTCGAAAAATGCCGCAATCGCTTCATCGTCGTTTGCCGTCTGATAATTTACTCGACCGACATCTTTGAGATAACTGTGCTGCGGTCCCACCGCGGGATAGTCGAGACCACTGGCCACCGAATAAACCTGCTGTGGCTCGCCCTCGGCGTCTTTTAGCATGTAAGATTTGAAGCCGTGCATAATACCGGGTTCGCCCTTGGTGAGCGTCGCAGCGTGTTCTCCGGGTTGCTGTAAATCCCGACCTGCGGGCTCGACACCATGTAAGGCTACGGCGTCGTCCAGGAACGCGGTAAACATCCCGATAGAGTTAGATCCACCGCCGACGCAGGCAACAATATGATCGGGGAGAGATCCGGTCATTTCTGTAAACTGTCGGCGCGCTTCATCGCCCACGATGGATTGAAAATCTCTTACCATCATGGGGAATGGGTGGGGTCCGACAACTGACCCTATGGCGTACAGTTGGGTGAGCGGATCGGCAAGATAGGCTTCGAACGCGGCGTCTACCGCCTCCTTAAGCGTCTTGCGTCCGTGGCTAACGGGAATCACCCTGGCGCCCAGTATGTGCATGCGCACCACGTTGGGGTGCTCTTTTTCGATATCGACTT